>CAZLKP010000010.1:0-15340 GCA_964560095.1 uncultured Bacteroidia bacterium | reverse complement strand
CATTCCAGGTATCGAGATAGTACGCAAAAGCAGCTTGCACATCCTGGTAGGCAAGCATGAGGGCTTTCCGCTCTGATGCGGTGTCGGAGGTAAGAAATCCACCATATACCATCTGGCGATATCTGGGTGCGAACACCCGGCCGGCTGCATTGAAGATGCTGGCCTGATGCATGACCGCCTGAGCGTCTGTATCCTCATTCAATGCCTGATTCCCCAGATCTGCATTCCAGTCATCGGACTCCATGAAGGTAGTCGGGTGAATAAAAAACACATCTGCTGTAGCTAACAACTGATTTCCAGGCTCTACTGATTCGGGTGTTTTGTCGGCATAATCCATGAGATCGGGGTGCGCAGACCAGTGGGCCAAAAGCGCATAATTGGGAGGCGGGGGTGCCGATGCCTGCGAGAAGGGGTTGGCTGGTGGTTTCACCTCACAGGCACCCACAAGCAGTGACAAGAAAACGGTCAGGATTGGCTTGCAAAAGGCAGGATAGGGGATGTTCGTGATAAGCATGAAATCTATCTCCGGATTAGCGGTCTTTCATTTGATTAGATCGAAAAAATCAAAAGGAATGTTTGCTCAAGATGAGCATTTTGTTGTAACGATCCGGGTAATCTGTCTGGGGAGAACGCCTCCGCACACAGGTACGCCACTTTCCGGCCTCCCTTCGCCAATTGGATTTTGACCCCAACCTCCCTTTCCCCAAATTTACTCAAGCCTCTTCCCTGTTTCCATCTAACACCTGTTCGCAGCATGATTCCCATTCGTCTTTCCCTCGAAGGCATTTATTCCTACCAGCAGAAGCAGAACATTGATTTTCAATACCTGACTTCGGCGGAGCTGTTTGGTATTTTCGGGGCGACAGGAAGCGGCAAATCGTCCATTCTTGAGGCGATCGGATTTGCGATCTATGATCAGACCGAGCGTTTGAACAAACGCGAGCCCGGCGGCATGGCCTACAACATGATGAACCTCAAGTCTGACCGGCTGGCCATCGACTTTGAGTGCTGGGCCGGGAAAGGCAATCAGACCCGCTATCGGTTTGGGGTGGAAAACAGGCGGAAGAAAAAGGATTTCGGCAAAACGGATTCATTCAAACGCCAAACCTACGAATGGGTGGACAACGGCTGGATGCCCATGGATCAGGCTCCGGAAGAGATCATCGGGCTGAGCTACGAAAATTTCCGGCGCTGCATCATCATTCCCCAGGGGAAATTCGAGGAATTTCTGCGGCTCACCGCAGGCGACCGCACCAAGATGCTACAGGACCTGTTTAGCCTCGACAAATACGACCTGCGGGGGAATGTCTCCGGCCTAATTTCCCGCAACAACCTCCAAAAAGAAAATACCTCCGGCAAGCTCGCGATCTACACTGAAGTGACCAACGAAGCCATTGCCGACAACCAGCAGCAGATCGAAGCCCTCAGCGCGCAGCTCAAAGAGCTGGAAACTACCCTCAGCCAGCGTCAGCGCGCCTACGAGTCGGCCCAGCAACTGCAGGAACTGTTTGAACGCATCAAAGAGGTGCAGGCGCGAATGGTCACCATCAACGAACAAAAGCCCGCCCACGAAGCCCGGAAGCGTCAACTGGAGCGCTATCAGCTGGCGCAGGTGACCTTCGCAACCACCCTGTCGGAATTTGATCGCATATCACGATCCCTCAAGGAAACTGACCTATCGGTGCAGCAAAAACAGGAAAGTCGCGAGGCCAGCGAAGCGGAACTGGCCAAAAAGGAAACAGCGTTTACCCAGACAGAAGAAGCCTGGGATACCCGCGATCAGTTTCTCAAAAAAGCCGATGAACTGGAGCAAATCATCCGCTTAAAAGAAACACAAGAAGTGATCGACAACCGTCGCAAACGGGTCGCCGACGGCAAAGCACGAATTGAAGAAGCCGAACAATCATCTCAAAAACTCTCCACCAAGCTCGAAGAGCTGGATCAACAGATAACCAAGCTGGAAACCGAACGGCCCGATCACAGCTTGCTCATGGCTGTGAAAGACTGGTTTTATCAGCAGGAAATCCTCGAAGGACGCCTGGAAGAGAAACAGAAATCGAAGGAAAATATCGAGGAGAAAATTGATCAGGGGAGAAAGCAAAAAATTACCATCGCCGGCAGAATCGGCATTGATATCAGCCGCCATGACCTCCCCGTAACCCGGCTCATTGAGCAAATCACCCAGCAGGAAACCGAACTCATCGCCCGAAAAAAGACCCTCGAAGAGCAGCGCCGCAGGGAAGAAGTGCGCCAATCTCTTCGCGACCTCTCCGACAATCTCCAGCCCGGAGAGCCCTGTCCGCTGTGCGGCTCCACAGAGCACAGCACCAAACGCCGCCACCACGACGGTGGACAGCACCTCAGCCAGCTCAAAACCGATATCCAGGAAGTGGATCGTCACATCGACGAAATCCGGCAGTACCTGCCTAGCCTCAACACCCTCGTGGCTGATGCCCGTGAACTTGGTACAGAACTCAAGGAAGCCGATCAGGCAATTGCCGGGTTGAGGGAGCGGCTCGACAAACATCAGTCGCAGTTTGTGTGGGCGGAGTTTGAGGACAATGGCCGCCAGAAAGTGGAGGCCCGCATGGCTGCCGCTACCGAGACCGACAACCAGCTGAAGCAGCTCCGCCAGAACCGACAAGCCCTGCAAACCAACCTCAAACAGGTCCAGAAACGGCTGGCCCAATATCGACCTGCCCTGGAACAGGTACAGCAGGAACTTAACGTCGAAACCGGCGCATTTTCCTCAGGGGTCAAAGCCCTTAAAACCGTGCACTTCAAAGACTACGAATCCTCGGATCTGACCACCCTCAACCGGGAGGTGCTGGACCTAAAGATCCAGCACGAGAGCATTGAGTCGCTCTACAACACCCTCCGCAGGGAAATCGACGAGCGTAAAAGCCGCCTCGCCACGCTGAAAGGTGAAATCACTTCCCTGCAAAACCGACGCAGGGACGAAGCCGCAGATGTGGCCAAGCTCAGCCAGAAACTCGATAAGCTATTGGGTGATTCGCCCTTTGAATCGCGGGATGAGGTGCGACAGGTGCTGGCCCAAGCGCTGGACATGGACGCCGAGCGCGACGAAATCCGGCGCTTTGAGCGCGAGGAAACCCAGGCTCAGACAACCCTCAAAGATTTACAAGAGCAGGTCAATGGGCGGAAATTTGACCTGGAGAGCTTCCAAAACCTGGAAGCTGAGATTAAGGAACTCACCCACCAAAGCAAGTCGCTCGGTCAGAAGATCGGCGCCAAGGAAGAGCACGGCAAGAAGTTGCAGGCTGATCTGGCGAAAAAGCAGGAGCTAATCGGTCAGCTCGAAGCACTGAAACAGCGCGGCGAAAACCTGAAGATTCTTGAAACCCTCTTTCGCGGCAATGGCTTCGTGAACTATATCTCGACTGTATACCTCGAAAACCTTTGTGCAGCAGCTAATGCCCGCTTTCTCCGCCTCACCGGTAACGCCCTCCACCTCGAGGTCGATCCCGACAATAACTTCCTCGTGTGCGACATGCTCAACGGCGGCCGTACCCGCTCCGTAAAAACCCTCTCCGGCGGTCAAACCTTTCAGGCAGCGCTCTGTCTGGCCCTGGCCCTCTCCGATCAGGTGCAGCAGCAAGCCTCCGCTTCCCAGAATTTTTTCTTCCTCGACGAGGGTTTCGGCTCTCAGGACAAACGTTCCCTCCGCACCATTTTCCAGACCCTCAAGTCCCTTCGCGAAGAAAACCGCATCGTGGGCGTGATCTCCCACGTCGAAGAATTACAGCAGGAAATCGACACGCACCTGCGTATCGTGAACGATCCGGAAAAAGGGAGTACAGTCGTGGAGAGTTGGGGGTAAAAATGGCCGTCACGTTCACCAATACCGAACAACTTGATATTCATCAAACTTCAGATCAGCACTAATCAATGGAATCCCTGTGCTGAAGGATTGTGCAATTAATAATCTGTCGAAGGGATCCCGGTGATGTCTAGGTAATGATGTGAGAAGGATGAGAACCTTTTCCTGGATCGGAGAGGTTTCAATCTGTTTTTCTGCTGCCAGAGTCATGAATCCATCCAGGTCAACTGGCAAAGAAAGCTTACCAATATTCAGTTTGATTGACATTTCTCAATAAGAGGCAATCGAAGCAAATATGCGATTATCAACTGACTCGATAGCGGATAAAGCGCGGGGAGACAATAAGGGATCACCACTGAGATACCAGATGATGTCGTGGGTATCAAGAAGGTATGCAGCCATTGCATTTAGTCTTCAAAATCCTCCAGAGACTCGTCAAAATCCGGCGACATCCAGACTTTTCCTTTCAGGCTTCCATAACCATTCCGCTGCCGGGTCGATATCGAATCAGGAGAATTACGGGCTTTTCCAGCCAGAAACTCAATAAAATCGATCACCTCCTGCTGGTATTGTCGGGGGAGATCTTTGAGCAGTTGAATGGCTTGCTGGTAACTCATGTTTCTATACTTATCTCTTCTATTTTACGTAAATTGTGGAAAAGGATATCGACCCCAAAAGAAAAACCTAGATTTCTCAAGAGGAGGATTGATGAAGACACATGAGCTAGTACCCCTCCGCGAAGAAAACCGCATCGTGGGCGTGATCTCCCACGTCGAGGAGCTTCAGCAGGAAATCGACACGCCCCTCCGCATCGTGAACGACCCGGAAAAGGGGAGCGTGGTGGTGGAGAGTTGGGGTTAATATTCCGAATACACAGTTGGTCTGAGAAGGAAAATGTCTGCGTGGGACACGTTGTTTTGATAGATGGGATCACTGGACATCTCCTGCCACTCGTCCGATTCCACAAAAGCTTTCCAGTTGGCCTCCCGGGTGGCAGAATCTGCATGGCAGGTCATATACATCAGGTTGGGCATGTGCCCTCCGGACAACACATCGCCGTAAAACACCGCCTGGAAATCCAGTTTGTCAAACAGGATAATCTCTCCACCGGCATTGAACATATCGAGCTTGTTCTGATACAGGCCCTCGGTTGCTGCCAGCTGATCCTGGGTGGAATGGTGAAATAAACGAAGTCGGTAAAATTCCTCTCCGGATGTCGGCTGAGAGTCAGCCTGGCCAGTAGATCCAGTACATCCACTGGTCAGGATGAGCACCGGCAATAGATATTTGATCATACAGTCAGCGTTATCCCATTCTCCGAATGGCATTTTCCACAGCACCTGGAAGAGGCGGCAATGTCGGTTCACCCAGTCCGGATTGAGCGATCCCACAGCCATATTTGGTTCCGACTAATTGTAATTCATCTCGGAGCACCCAAAGCAAGGGGGTGTCGGCATCGACGTCTATGGTTTGTGCGATTCCGTTGACCTGGATGGTATAATGAGGGCATATCTGGATTGGTTTACCGCAAAAAGTATCATTTATTCTTGAGAATCGGGAGAATATTGGTCGAAAGAAATGCCTTCGGGGTCGATTTTCTGTTTCTCCTGCCACATTCCTCGGGGGGGGATCATCACAATCATGATCAGATCAAATATACTACTGCGATTTCCTGTACGTTCTGAATCCAAGCGTGACTTATTGGAGTGGCAAACAGAAGCGTAAGAAAAAGGCTGTTTCGAATCATCGGAACATGTTAAAGACAAGGAATAATTAATTGGAAAATCCGAATAATTAGATCCTACTTTACAATGGTGTTAGGGAAAGTTCTGTCACTGGAAAAATAATAGTCAAACGCTCAGTGTTTATTTTTTCTGGCAATATCGTAACTTTCACATCCGTGGCACAAAATGCTGGTACACCTAACGTGATTTCGATGAAACGAATTGTAGCAACGTCCATTGCTGCCCTGATGAGTTTGACGCTCTTTATCGGGCAGGCGCAGGCGCAGGATCCGCAGTATTCTCAGTTTTACTCTAACCTGCTGATGCTGAATCCTGCTTTTACCGGTTCCGGGATTGGTCCCCGAATCGCCATGAACTACCGATCACAATGGGTCGGTATCGCAGGCAACTATAAACAGTTTGCCTTTTCCTATGACCAACCGGTTTATTTCCTGGGTTCAACCAACGGGCTTGGAATCAATTTCAATTCCGACGTAGCCGGTGAGGGCAATCTTGCGAAATTGAACATGACTGTGAATTATGCCTATCAGGTGGACTTGACAGATGATCATGCTCTCCGGTTTGGTATCAATGCAGGAATCACACAGGCCAGCATTGACTTTTATAAGCTTCGCTTTCCGGATCAGATCGACCCGAGAAACGGCTTTGTCTATCCCACCAATGAGCCAGTCGGCCTGTGGCAGCAAAGCCGGGTTCAACCCGATGTTTCTGCCGGACTGGCCTATTTCAACGAGTATGCCTGGTTAGGATTTACCGTGAATCACATTACCGAACCCATTGAGCGTTTTTCCCAAGGGATTGCTCTCACCGGCGATGCACGCCTGCCCAGGAAATATACTGTGACCGGTGGCCTCAGAATCCCGGTTCCTTCCTACAGAAGCCGTCGCAAAATGTCCATCACACCTGCATTCCTGTACAAAATGCAGGGTGAATTCAACCAGATTGATGTCGGGCTTTACGTGAATGTGGAACCCATGGTTTTTGGTGTGTGGTATCGCCACCAGGACGCCATCATCGGACTCATCGGCGTTTCGTATGGTCCGTTTAGCTTCGGCTATTCCTACGACTACACGGTTTCTGATCTTACGCAGCGCATTTCGGGAGGATCTCACGAACTGTCGCTCAATTTCGAATTCGAGCAACCGCGGCCAACCAGAAAGCTGAAGCATCGCTCACTGCCTTGTCCGAAATTTTAATTTCACCGGGTAAGCGCGTACCTTCATCGCTTTCAGAGAATTACAGCTAATTTTTTGACACTTTTTTGCAGCTTCTTACCTATTTGATAATAAGACACCTCTACGCATCGTATAATTTGGTGTAAATCATCCACGTGACCTATGAAAAGGAGAAGTATTTCGGTAGCGCTGACTGCCTTCCTCGCCCTCGGCCTTCTTGCCAGTTGTGCCAGCCACAAGGATAAAATTAACCGTGTGGGCAGAGCTAGTTCCAAAACTGGTATCAAGTACAGTGAAGAGACCTTTAAGCCCAAAAAGTGGAGAGAATCTGATCCTGCTCCGGGATTGGTTCTGATTCCCGGTGGATCATTCCTCATGGGTGGAGGTGAAAAAGACGTTGAAAATGCCATGAATAATCGCCAGCGCCAGGTGACAGTCCAGAGCTTTTATATGGACATTACTGAGGTGGCGAATATTGACTGGAAAGAATTTCTGGCTAGCCAGGAAGGGGAAACCAGAAAAGAAGAGCTCTATCCCGATACCACTGTCTGGGCCAGAGACCTCGCCTTCAATGACCCTATCGCTGAAACTTACTTCAGCCACCCGGCCTTCTATATGTATCCCGTTGTAGGTGTCGACTGGCACCAGGCCAACGAATACTGCAAGTGGCGGACAGAAAGAGTCAACGAGTCCATCACTGAAAAAAATGAAGAAGCCGTCACATATCCTTCTTACCGCCTGCCAACGGAGGCTGAGTGGGAATATGCTGCCCGAGGCCTGCAGGAATCTGAAATCTATGCCTGGGAAGGAAAATCCCTTCGCAATCGAAAAGGCCAGTTTCGCGCCAACTTCAAGCGCGGCCGTGGCGACTATGCCGGATGGAGAGGCGGTGATGGCAAACACATGACCGATGGGTACATGATCACAGCGCCTGTCATGGAATTCTGGCCCAATGACTTCGGGCTCTACAATATGTCCGGTAACGTTGCTGAGTGGACGCAGGACAACTATCGTCTGCTCGCATTTGAAGACGTGGACGACTTCAACCCATATCGTCGTAAAGGTAAAACTGAAATCCGCCCCGACGACTGGTTGGATGACATTTCCTATGACAAAGATGAGTCGCTGCTCTTTAACCCAGACCCACTCGCCCCAATGGAAAACGGAGACTTTGACAACGTGAAAGTATATCGTGGTGGATCATGGGCTGATATCGCTTACTACCTGTCACCTGGTGCGCGTCGTTACTTCCCAGCAGATAGCTCTCATGCTACCATCGGCTTCCGGTGCGCTATGATTCGTGTAGGAAGTCCCGACTAATCAAAGGTCACATAACATTTTCTCCTGAGAGGCAGCCAAACGGCTGCCTCTTTTTTTGCTGTAACAAACAGTCCAAAGTTTGTTTATTTTATATATGTGAAATTTGTATGATTGTAACAAAGTTATTCTACAATCATGCGCCCACAACAAGAGATCGAAAACAAAATCAAGTCCAGACAGACGATCGCCCGCCGAATCCAATTGGCCACCTCTATTGGCTTGCGAATTGGGACGGTTAGTTTTCTGTCTGCAGCCATTGCTTTGTTCATGAGCGACTACTCCAGGCTAGAAGGGTCATATTTGGCCTACACCTGGTCTTTGTCAAATGAGAATGTCATGCCGGGGAGTTGGGTCACAGGCAAGCTTCTCATACCAGAGGCCTCTGAATTGGGGGAATTCTCCCTGCGCTTTGACCTGCCAACCACTTCTGGATTACGTCTTGTTCCGGGAAGTCTGGAGTTGTATTCCGGCAGTCTGGAAGGAGCCAAGATCCCGGGATATAGCGGTGCCACATCTCTGGTTATCGAAGGTATTCCGCAGCAGCAGGAAGCCATGCACCTGGAGATTGCCATCCAGGTTTCATCAGACCTTACCATGCTGGGAAAGACAGTCCAACTCACTCCATCTTTCGATCTGAGTGGCCAGTGGTTTGAGGCGGCACCGGCCGCCCTTCGCATTGATGCCCCGCAGATGAAAGTGGTTCAGAAACCGGTGGCAGCCAGCCTCGGGCGGCCTGGCTTCGAAATCCTGGTCCAAAACCCGATTAATGGATTAGATTTTATCCGGCTTGGAGAATCATTTGACCTGGAGCTGATTCTGACAGAGCCTGGTGTCAACATCCAGCCAGCTGAGGTACAAATTCTCGCCAACGAATGGGGAGGAACCGTCAACAGGCAGGATGATGGAATTCTGGTCAGTGACCTGTCCATTTCTCCCGGAGATCTATTGACTATGTTTGTGCCGCTGAAACTTCCGGATGGACTATCTGCTACCAACGTGAGTTCTTTTTCGCGGGTACGGGTAGGCGACGCGACGCTAGGTGAGGGCAGACTCACCCGAGCCCAAGCTTCATCGGTGATATACGAATCTTTCGCTGGCGATCTCAGAGATGGTCGGGCACTGCTGACATGGAAGGTTCTCAAAGAACAGAGCAACAAGGCATTTGTGGTGGAACACAGCCAAAATGGCACCGATTTTGAATCTCTGGTCATGTTACCGGGCAGTGAGGACCATCACGAAGCTATGACCTATCAGTTTGAAACGGAACTCCTGTCCAAAGGCAGACATTTGTTTCGCCTTCGCCAGGAAGATTTTACCGAGAAGAGCCAATATACCCATCAAATCGCGCTAATGGTAGGATACGAGGAGCCTGTTTCCATAGATGTGAGCTCATTTTCCGAAACAGGGATGATATCGGTTGCCGTACCTACGGGCCGCAAAGCTAGCATCTATCTTTCGAAGCCGGGAGGCAATATTCTCCAGACCCTTTTTGACGGCCACCTCAAACCCCGCTCCCTGTACGATATTTTCGTCGATTCCGATGTCCTCAACAGCGGCAACTACGAGGTTGTGTTCGAATCCGGTATAACAAAAAAAGTCGTCGGCGTTCAGATATAGAGGAGCCAAACAACGCCCTCATGCCCAAAATCCAATCTGGCCGGATGAGTATGTTCTTGATTTGGAACAGGAGCTAATCCCAGGGGGAATGACGCTGGAAGAATCGGCAGTAAAAGTGTATGATGAATGGATATCAGGTATGATCCTCCTTGGGCGGGAACAAGGCAATCGCAAGCGCATCAGTCAGTGGCGTTCCAGAGGGCTGGAAGTTCAGATCAGAATGTACCGAGGCTACTCAACAACATACTGAGCTATTTTTTCCCCCACTCCCATTTCCTAACTTGGGAAGTCAAGCGAAACATCCATGCTAGGGCTTCCCTACACCATTCAGGAAATTGCGCAGGCAGGTGTGGCGACAGATCTCTTCCAGGGACTCTGGCCCGCACCTACTCTGCGGTATTTGTCGTTTGACACCCGCACCATTGCCCATGGCTCGGAAACCATCTTCGTAGCTCTCAAAACGCCCAACCGCGACGGACACGATTTTCTGCGGGAAGCCTATGAGAAAGGGGTTCGAAATTTCATCGTAGAGAAAAAACTCCCCTGGAAATCGGTCAATTACCTCATCACCGATGACTCGCTCAGCTTTCTCCAGCGTTGGGCCTTTCGCCACCGACTTCGGTTTTCCTACCCGGTCGTGGCCATCACCGGCAGCAATGGCAAAACCACCGTCAAAGAATGGGCCGCCACCCTCATGGAGGAAGATTTCCGAATCGTGAAAAGTCCCATGAGCTACAACAGCCAACTCGGCGTGGCGGTTTCGCTGCTTCATTTGCATCCTAGGGCTGATTTGGCGCTGATTGAGGCTGGCATCTCTCAAACTGGCGAAATGGAAGCCCTGGCGGCCATGATTCAACCGGATATTGGTGTGTTCACCCACCTGGGAGATGCACATGCCAGTGGATTCTCCAGCAAGGAGGAGAAACTGATAGAGAAACTAACGCTATTTGAACAAGCCAAAAAAATCCTGATTTGTTCGGATGAGGAGGAGGTACTTCAGCTCCATCCGGGTTTGCCGTGGATGGCCGTTGGATTTCGGGAAGAGGATGATGTCTCGTTCGAATTGAACCTCACAAGTCCTGGACCAGGATATCCGACAGAGCTGAATGAACCGCTGATTCTGAGTGTTGAAGATGACGGAAGCTTCCACACCATCGGGCTCAATCGGGGGAGCAGCGCCGACAACGAGAATAGTTTGCTGGCCATCCTGATTGCCCGGTATTTTGAGGTGGCATGGGAAACCATTAAGCGGAGAATTACCCTCCTCACCCCCATTGAGATGCGAACAGAAATCATCACCGATCATCCGCAGATCACCATCATCAACGATGCCTACAACTCTGACCTGGATTCTATCCGAAATGCCTTGGAGCGCCTGCGATCCATCGGGTCTCAACCCGGACGCATCATTGTCCTAACTGATATTTCGCACCAAGGGGAGCAACAGGAGCAGGTCCAACGGGAAGTTTATGAAGAAGCCATCAGGATTGCCGGAGGACCAGACGATGTCTTTCTTATTGGTCCGGTGTTTTCCAGGATGTATCCCAATCGGGCCTTTGATAACACAGATACGCTAATACGCAGCATTTCACCAGCAGACTGGTTTGATCGGGTGGTGTTGCTCAAAGGTGCCAGAATATTCCAGCTGGAAAAACTCATCCCCTGGTTACAGAGAAAACCCAACGCGACCTTTTTTCGCATCAATCTCAATCGGTTGAGTGAAAACTATCGGTATCTGAAATCCCTGATTCCAAACCGCTGCAAGACCATGGCCGTGGTGAAAGCTGCTTCTTATGGCAGTGGTACCTGGGAGATTGCCCAGCATCTGACCAAAGAAGGGGTGGACTACCTGGCCGTGGCCTATCCCAGCGAAGGCATCGAACTCCGCGAAGCTGGACTCGACCTGCCCATCATGGTGATGAATCCTGATCCCGACAGTGTGCAGGTATTGATCCGTTATGACCTGGAGCCTGAGATTGGTCATTTCCGCTTACTCGACAAATACCTGGATGCCTCCCGTCTCGAGGGCACCGAACGGATGAACATCCACCTAAAACTGGAGACCGGCATGAGCCGCCTGGGCTTCCAGACGCATGAGTTGAAGGCACTGGCTGTTAGGGTGATGCAACATCCTGATCTGCGGGTTATTTCGGTGATGAGCCACCTGGGTTCCGCCGATGATCCTTCGCAGGAGCCATTCACACTGCAGCAAGCAGCTGCCTTTACCGAGATGGCCAACACACTACAGGAACTCCTCGGTATTCAGCCGTTCCGGCACCTGATCAACACCTCCGGAATTCTCCACTACCCTGACCTGGCCTTTGATATGGTGCGCATGGGGATTGGGCTGTATGGGCTCGACCCCACGCTGGAAGAGGCCGCTGGAGGAAAGTTACAGGAAATCGGGAGCCTCCATGCCTTTATCACCAAAGTATCTGAGTTCAAAGCTGGTAGCAGTGTCGGATATGGCCGTGCGGATGTGCTAACGCGAGATAGCCGCATCGCCGTGGTGCCCGTGGGTTATGCCGACGGGATTTTTCGCAGCTTGGGGCGGGGGAATATCTCCCTGCTTGTTCGAGAAAAACCGGCGCCTACCGTCGGCCACATCTGCATGGACATGCTCATGCTGGATGTGACCGGCATCCCCGAGGTCCGTGCCGGAGATGAAGTGGTGCTCTTTGGACGACAGGGCGGGGCCTTCCAATCGGTGAATGCTCTGGCATCAGCCGCCGGGACCATTCCCTACGAAATCCTGGTTCGGATCAGTCCCCGTGTGAGACGAATTTTTGACCAGGAGTAGTAGGTAATTTCAACGATCTCGTTTCATTCCTGAACGCTGGTGAAAAACACAGAGAACACAAAGTCAGACACAAAGATTACAGAGCAGTTAGCGTATTAATATGTGACCTCTGCGAATACCTCTGTGGATCTATGTGGCAAAAGAACCCTGTTTGAGATATTTGCCGCCATGTCAGGACTTCCATTAAAAAATGGTCTAACAATAAATGGATTAGCATGATCACTACCAAAGCTAAAATACAACCTCGGAAAAGTGCCCTCCGCCGCATCAACAGCTGGCGGCTCACCGGGCAGACCATTGTTTTCACCAATGGCTGCTTTGACTTGCTGCATCCCGGGCATGTGACCTACCTGGAAGCGGCCCGAAGCCTGGGCGATCGTCTCGTGGTCGGGGTGAATGGCGATGGCTCCGTGCGCCGCCTCAAGGGCGATTATCGCCCCATTCTCCCCATTGACGATCGCCTGCGAATTATCGCCGGCCTGGAGTGTGTAGATCTTGTCGTGCCCTTTCACGAAGACACCCCACTGGAGCTGATGGTTCTGTTTCAGCCAGATATCATCTCGAAAGGTGGCGACTACGACGCCGACAGCATTGTGGGTGCACCCGAAGTCAAATCCTGGAACGGACGCGTGGAGATCATTCCCTTTGTGGAGGGACAGAGTACGACAGGAATTGTGGAGAGGGTGCGGGATTCAGGATGACTGCTTTTCCAGCAAATCATTGGGATTGATGACCGGTAAAATGAAATGCTCCAAAGCTGTGCCTTTGAACCGAGCCATCAGGATCCCTCTGGCAGTAGAGTAGGTAATAGATGCCAGCGCATTGCCAAGTTCGCCACTTACCTCTGTCCCTTTTCCCTTGACCGGCTTGATGAGTTGGTCCAGATTTTCGACCAGGAAAATGAAGGCAAATGAAAACATACCTCTGGCTTCCTGCTCCTGCTCCCCTTCACTGCTGGTCTGGATCTCCACATTAAAATCAGCCCGAACAAGCTTCTCTTCCGGTTTAAATCCCAGATCAAAATTTACGCTGAATGTATGGCCTTTCACCAATTCCTCATCAAACTCAAAAGGGCTATCGATTTCCCCTTTGATGATGCGAAAATCCACAATCTGGATCAGTTCTGGTTGTAACGTTGGTTTGTTGTCCATCAGGCCACTTTTTCTTCATTGGTATTGGCTGAAACAGACATGGACTGAAAGCCTTTGGTGTTGACAGAATCAGGGATGGGTACGGCCTGTTTCATGACGATTTTCTTGCTGGAAAGTCGCTGAAACTTTTGCTTTTGCGGGACAACGATGATGGGTTCACCCAGCTCTGCCTGCAACTTGGCGATAGAGCGCAGGGTGAAATTATGCTCCCCGCTGAGCCATTTGCTGATCTCGGAGGGCTTTTTGCCCATCTTCTCAGCCAGGGTCTTCTGATTGATCCCTTTTGCATCCAGGAGATCATGGACGCGAATGACGATGGCACCATACAGGCGGTTAAATTCCCGGACTTCCTGAGGGACCTTGGCAAGGATACGACGTGCGATTTCGCTTCTCATGACTGCTAATAATCGAGGGTAATTGGCTGGCTGTTGTCCCACAAGCCAAGCGTCCAGTTTTCTTCATCAACAAGGAGAGATTCTTCTTCGAGCGCTGTATCTATGGCTCTTGCAAACCTGCAGGCTTCCTGCCATTCAGTTTTCAGACTACTGGTTTGATTGGTTTCTCCGTCTTTTACCCCACCGTTAAACAAGACTACAATATGTGCTCGAATTTTGATGGCATATAAGCGTAGAGGAAAACGTGGGAAAAAATAGCTAACCGTTTTTACGCGAACTTTTCCTTTAGAAGGAAGACCGTACACTTCATTTTCTTCACGGTTGAAAAAGTGATTGTGTGGCCCAATTTCCTCTCCTATGGTATCCAGCAAAAAGTCCAATAGCCTCATATTATCGGCTGAATACGCTGGATTCTCTCCATAAGTCTGAAAGAACTTGTCCGTTTCGGACATTGAGGCAAGGGTCCCTTCCTCGGGGTCTCCTTTCCTTACCGTGTAGAATGTACACATCCTACACTCGTCATCCCAAACTTCCAGTACGAATTTATTCACCTTTGAGTTATTTCACAAGTAAATTTCACTTATAAGTTACAGTCAAGTCGCCAATGACCCACAGCAAAAGCCTCTTTCAAGACGAGCATGGTATGTTAAGATTCAGTCCGACAAAAATTTCAGAAAACATGTTAATTTAGAGAGTTGATCGAACCTGCACAATCTCCTCTGCCAACATGCCAGCACCCATCTTCATCAACTACCGCCGCACCAAAACCCGGGACAAAGCCCTGATTCTGCGATGGATCCTGGAGAAGGAGTTTGGCGAAGGCGCAGTCTTTCTGGATGATCAGTCGATTGCGCCGGGAACGAAGTGGAAACCTGAATTGGAGCAAGCCCTCCGGGCCAGCTCGGTTGTGCTAGCCATGATTCATGCTGACTGGCATATGGACCGTGATGAGCAAGGATCAGGAGACAGATTGTTACCAATGGAGGAAGACTGGGTGCGGAAAGAGCTGTCCATTTCCCTGAACCAGTCTGGAATATCTGTCATTCCCCTCCTCATCAACGAAGCCTACAAAGATACACAGGGTGTGGATGTCATCCGACTTAAGCCACCAAAACAGTCCTGGCTCCCGGATGATATTCAAACGCTGTTTGATCAGCAGGCATTTCGCCTGGCCTTCAATAATCTGACGCCTGCCTATCTTGAGGACTTCCTCGGCCACCTGGAACAACACCTGCCGGAAGATCGGCGACGCCAGAGACTTGCAGGGGAAGAGCTTGAACAACAAGGCTACTACAT
>CAZLKP010000009.1:23462-25555 GCA_964560095.1 uncultured Bacteroidia bacterium | reverse complement strand
TCGCACTTTGATCGGAATAAAGCGGCCTTCAGGCAAAGCGAGAATGTCGTAGAAGAACCCTTCTTCCTCATCCCAGCTTCCGGTCCAGTCCTCGCCCATCCGGTTGAGGGATTCGGCGATATACACAAAATGCTCAAAGTATTTGGTGGCCAGATCTTCATAGACCCGGTCATGTGGGGCAATTTCCAGGCAGACTTGCAGCATGTTGAGCGAATAGAGCGCCATCCAGGCGCTGCCATCTGCCTGCTCCAGGTATCCGTTTCCGGGAATGTTGCTGCTTCGGTCAAACACGCCGATGTTATCTAGCCCCAGAAATCCACCCTCAAAGACATTATTGTCATTCCGATCCTTGCGGTTGACCCACCAGGTAAAGTTGAGCCCGAGTTTCTGGGCCATCTTTTTCAGAAATTCGATGTCTCCTTTTCCCGTTTGTTGCTTCTCCATCTCATAGATCTGGAAGCTGGCCCAGGCCTGCACTGGCGGATTCACATCTGAGAAGTGCCATTCATAAGCGGGAATCTGCGCCTGTGGCGACATGTACCACTCGCGGGTCATGAGGATCATTTGCTCTTTGGCAAATTCCACATCCATCATGGCAATCGGTACGCAATGGAATGCCAGGTCCCAGGCCGCATACCAGGGATATTCCCATTTATCCGGCATAGAAATGATATCCTCATTGTTGAGGCTAGTCCATTTGTGGTTGCGCCCCGAAAGGCGCTCTTTTGGTGGAGGCACTTTTCCGGGGTCCCCATGGAGCCAGGGCTCCATGTCGAGGTGATAATACTGTTTGGTCCACATCATCCCGGCCAGTGCCTGGCGAATGATCAGCTGATCTTCCTGTCGGAGACCCTGGTGAAGGGATGAAAAGAATTCATCTGCTTCCTGTATTCGTGTTTCAAAGACCTCCTCAAATGAATCCGCCAGCGGAAGGCCTCTCGGGGCTTGTTTCGATAACCGCAGCCTGAATTCCCGGGATTCGCCTCCGGCCAGCCTGATCTTGTACAGAGGAGCAAACTTGGTTCCCTCCGAAATGGCATCTGTCAGGGAAAAATCGTTGTCGATCACAGCATGATGAAAGAGATCCTTGACGTAGGGCGATTCATTTTCCCGACCGAAGAGGCGTTCGTAGTTGGTTTCGTTTTGGGTAAACAGCCACTTGTCAGGCTGGTCAAAGCGGATGTGGTAGTCACCGAGAATGGGATGTGTCAATCGGGCTGCGCCAAAAGGCCCCATGGATGTTTCTTTCACGATACGATGTACCCCCTCCACCTGATTGAATGACCAGAGATTTCTCAGCCAGAATGTCGGTAATAGCCAATAGTCGGCTTTGCTGGAGCCCCGGTTGGTCACCGTGATTCGGATGAGCAGATCTTCTTCAGCTGCTTTGGCATATTCCGTCTGAACATCAAAGTACTCGCGGTTGTCGAAGATGCCGTTATCCGGGAGTTCGTATTCCAGGTCGTGAAGCCCGCGTTGTGCATTGGTTTGGAGCAGGTCATCATAGGGGAAGGCCTGCTGCGGATACTTGTAAAGGTGCTTCATGTAGGAATGTGTAGGCGTACTATCCAGGTAATAGTAAAGCTCTTTACAATCTTCACCGTGATTCCCTTCCGGCCCAGTAAGGCCAAACAGGCGTTCTTTCAGGATGGGATCTTTCCCATTCCACATAGCCATGGCAAAGCAGATGGCACAATGCCGGTCTGAAATGCCGGCGATTCCATCTTCCCCCCATCTGTACACCCGGCTTCGGGCATGATCATGCGGGAAGTAGTGCCAGGCATCCCCATCGGGGCTGTAATCTTCTCGCACGGTTCCCCATTGTCGCTCACTGAGGTAGGGACCCCATTCAAGCCATTTTTTTCCCTCCTGGTAATGGGCATTGAGCCGTCGTTTTTCTGCGGTCTTCATGGTCACCCTTCTACGAGTTCATTCACCAATTCCTCATCTTCCCATTCGCTGATCGGAATGGGACTGTTTCCGTATTGATTTTCGAGGCTGAGGAGGTAGTCCCGAAGGTCTTTCCAGGTGCCTTTGGCCATGGCCAGGTCAAGGTGAAGGGGAATTTTCTGGCTGGCTTCCTCGGTGAGGGA
>CAZLKP010000009.1:12844-23452 GCA_964560095.1 uncultured Bacteroidia bacterium | reverse complement strand
CCCAGTTAAACATCAGCCACATCAGCTCCAGGCAGGCCCGGTTGTTGGCCGGGTCGGAATCGAATTTTTCAGGAACCTCCCCATTCTCTAGCGACAGCTCGAAGAGGTCCACCAATTCCTCTACCGGCGTCTTCACATCTCGAAGGGTAGAAAAGGTATCGAGAATGATGTCGAGATTCGTAGAATTGGGCGAAACCACCGGTTGGTTCCCGGCATTGGCCAGTTCCTGATATTCGTCCAGAATGTTTTCGATTTCTTCTTCGCCCATGTTGATCGACTCGGCGTATTGCAGACAGAGGTCGTATTCGTCTTCCGAGATTTCCCCGTCGATGACCATCATGAAGACGAGATTTTTGAGCGAGTACCACTGCTCATCTTTGTCTTCGGGGATGTTAAAGACATCTGGAAGTTTGTGGTCAAGCACGAGGCTGATATCGTTTTGGGTAAGGGCCAGGTTGTAGGCTGCGTCGAGGAGGAGGTTCATTTCGTCTTCGGTGAGCTCTCCGTCGGCTTTGGCCATGAGGTACAGGTTGTGAAGAATATCGCGATTCTGGAGGCGTTCGCGGTTTTTTTCGAGGTGAAATTCCAGGGCATGCTCCACGAAAATCTGGGGCACTTCCATAAGCAGGGCGAGCTTCACCAGCCAATCTTTTTCCCGCGGTTCCACTTTCCCATCGGCAGTGGCGACCATGGCAAGGAAACGGATTTCTATTTCCCGGTCCTGCTCATTTTCCGGAATCACAATTTCGCGATTAACTGTATCTTTTATTATGGCTTCCGCCTCTTCCTTACCGAGTCCCATCGCATTTGCAAACTCTGTCAGCAGACGTTTTTCTTCAACGTGAATCACGCCATCTACTGCGGCCAGTACGCATAGGTTGTGAAAGGTTTGTTGAGGCGAATGAGAACTGTTCATAGTAGGGAAATGGGAAAATGATCGGAGAAATTAGCCAATATTTCTATGAGATGAACAAATCTACGACACGCAACTTTCCCTCGAAAGTGAATCCCTAATCCTCCAACAGCCTCAGCACGATATGAGGGTCCGCATCTCCGCCCTCCTGAGGGGTTTGGGCGCCTTCTGTCATCACATGGACATCTAGGCGGGCATATTCGTAGGCCTCGCGCAGGGTAATGATCTGATCCTTGTTATAATCCGCAAATTCCTGCTGAATGCCCTGGAGCAGGTAGTGTGTAAAAAAGCTTTTGCCCGATTCTGCATATTCAAAAGATGACTGGTCTGCGTTACTGGAAGAAAGGATGGTCATGCCGCTGTTGTTATAGCTGGCCAGCAAATCGGTGACAGCCCCGATGTAGGCGGCATCTTCTGACCCCTGCGCATGACAGGCATCAATGACCAGCAGGATTTGCCGGCTCAGGCTTTGTCGCAGGATGGTTTTGATGGCGGAATGAAGCAGCAGATGGCTGCCATCTTCGCCCCGATAATCGGCCGGTGCCAGTCCCTCCGGAGATCCATGGCCTGAAAAATAGAAGATCACCCGGTCATCCCGACGGGCATGGCCGGATGTCTTCATCATCCGAAACACCAACCACAACCGCCCAGGTGTCTCCTTTGAGGTATTGGGAAGGAATGAGGGGTTGGGAGAAAGAGGTACCAGCCAGAAGCAAATAGCCGAGTAGAAGAGAAATTCTTGCCATAGCTTAGAGATGGAAGGAGAAGGTAACAAGCATGCTCATGACTGGAAAGGCCGAATGGAATGGTTTAAACAGGTTGGATCTCAATCCCTAGTGATTCCCAATCGGCGCAGACCTGCGATGGTGCCTCTTCATCCGTCACAATCACATCAATCTCTTCGAGCTCGCAGATCCGGCCGAAGCCCCGCTGCTCGATTTTGGAGGAGTCACAAAGCACGATGGTCTTCTGGACAGAGGAAATCATGGCTTTGTTCAGGTGAGCTTCCATCATGTTGGAGGTGGTGAGGCCGTGTTCGGTGCTGATGCCGTCTACCCCCAGAAAGAGTTTGGAGCAGGCAAAGTGCCGGAGCATTTCCTCTGCGTAGGGCCCAACCACAGAGGTGGCATTTTTGCGGACCATCCCTCCGAGCTGGATCAGTTCAATGTTGGGTTTGTTGACGAGGGCCAGGGTGACATTCATCGCCCCCGTGAGCACAGTCAGGCGGATATCTTCGGGCAAGTGCTCGGCAAAATACCGGGCGCTGGTGCCTGAACCAATGATAATGGCTTCCCCGGGCAGGACCATTTTGGCCGCTGCGGCCGCGATCCGCTGTTTCTCTGCAAACCGTAGCCCCTGCTTCTCACTGACCGGGCGGTCATTGATAAACAGAGCGCTTGAGCTGGCACTTCCGTGTGATCGGTATAGCGCTCCCCGCTCTTCCAAGACCCGCAAATCCTTGCGAATCGTGACCACGGATACATTCATCTGCTGGGCAAGGTCCGGGACTTTGACCGTGCCGGATTCTGCCAGCTTCTCAAGTATAAATTTGTGTCGCTCTGCAATGGTCATCAGGAGAATGCATTTTTGGAACAAGATACAACAAAATCTTTCTTTTTGGGTTTTTTTAACAAGAATTTAATTTCGATTTATTTCGTTATCGAATTTCGATTTGTTTCTTTATGTTTTCGAAAGGTAAATTGTTTCTATGAACAGACAACAGGCTCTCGCAAACATTGCAGACAGAAATAGTCCCTGGGATATGGTCGTGATTGGAGGTGGGGCTACCGGTCTCGGGGTGGCTTTGGATGCCGCTTCCCGGGGGTATGAGGTGCTCCTGTTGGAGGGGGAAGATTTTGCCAAGGGAACTTCTAGTCGCAGCACCAAACTGGTGCATGGCGGCGTTCGGTATCTGGCTCAGGGAGATGTGTTTCTGGTGTTGGAAGCCTTGAAGGAGCGGGGCCATCTGCTTCGCAATGCACCGCATCTCACCAAGTCGCAGGCGTTCGTGATTCCTATTTACACCCTGTTCGACAGGATTCAGTACACAGTGGGGCTCACGCTCTACGACTGGATGGCCGGGCGGCTGAGCCTGGGAAAATCGAAGTGGATCAGCAGGGAGAAAACCCTGGCAGCCATCCCGACGATCAAGTCGAAAGGATTGCGGGGCGGTGTGCTGTATTATGACGGCCAGTTTGACGATGCCCGGCTGGCACTGAATGTTGCGCAGACCTGCGACAAGATGAGCGCCGAGGTCGTGAATTACATCCGGGTAATGGATCTTTTGAAAGATGAGCAGGGAAAGGTGAGCGGGGTCAAAGCTGTGGATACGGAGAGTGGAAAATCATACGACATTCCGGCAACATCTGTGGTGAATGCGACCGGCATTTTCGTGGACGATATTCTCCAGATGGATCGCCCCACCGGTAAGCCAATGATTGCCCCGAGCCAGGGGGTCCACATTGTGTTGGACAAACATTTTTTGCCAGGCGATCACGCCATCATGATCCCGAAAACTTCTGATGGTCGGGTGCTCTTTTGCGTGCCCTGGCACGACAAAGTGGTGGTGGGTACGACCGACACGCCCCGGGAAAAACCGGAAATAGAGCCGGAAGCCCTCGAAAAAGAGATTGATTTTATCCTTGAAACAGCCCGCGCCAATTTGGCCAAACAGCCTACCCGCGCCGATGTGCTGGCGACCTTCGCTGGCCTGAGGCCCCTGGCCGCACCACAAGAGGAAGGCAAGTCCACCAAGGAAATATCCAGGAGCCACAAGGTTTTAGTCTCTGATAGCGGGTTGTTTACTGTGGTTGGCGGGAAATGGACTACCTTTCGCAAAATGGGAGAGGACACCGTGAATCAGGTGATAAAAAAGACGGGTCTTCCCGCGAAAGACAGCCAGTCGGCCCAGTTGAAACTACACGCCTACACCAAAGAGGTGTTTGATTCCTCCGACCCAATGACTCTGTATGGAACCGACAAGGAGCAGATTCAGACAGTGATTGCAGCGAATCCGGCCTTGGGAGAGATGTTGCATCCGGATTATCCCTACACCAAGGCACAGGTTGTTTGGGCTGTGCGGGAAGAGATGGCTCGGAAGGTGGATGATGTGCTGTCGCGCAGGCTTCGGGTCCTATTGCTGGATTCGGATGCGGCGCAGCGCATGGCACCTGTTGTTGCCACCATCATGGCTGAGGAACTGGGGCGTGACCAAGCCTGGATAGACCGGGAGTTGGTAGAGTTTGCCGAGCTTACTCGGCGATATGAGGTGAAGGAGAAAGTGATGATGTGATCATCGGGCCTGGCGGGATGAACCCCCGAAAGGAGGTTGGGAATCCAACCTCCGTGGGGAGAGCGCGAAGCTCCGACAGAATCTTAACGGACTTCCACGACGCGGGTCGTATGCAACTGATAGTTGTGATTCTGTGCGCGGGCTCGAAGACTGTCCAACATCTCAAACAGGACGTTTTTGTCTGGATAGGTGCGCGTCAGCATCACGATATACAGCCCTGCTCGCACATCGAACAATTGCCCGTCGGAGTACACAACGGCGATATCCCGGAACCCCAATGATCTGAGCTTGGCAGCCTGAACAACGGCCCTGTCATAACTCTCAAGAAAGTGCTCGGCCAGGAAAAAAGTCCCTGATTCGAGTGGGCCCTGGTAGTCGTAGGGCGATTCAGTGGTTGACAGGCGAGTGTCGAACTTCTGGGGATCGGAGGCAAGCGAAAAATCCGGATGCCTATCGGGGAGGATGGGTTGCTGTGTGACTGAATCAGGTGTGTTTTCCGAGGAACTGGCGAGTGGTTGGTGCTGTAGGGACGGGAAAAAAGAGAAAATGAATAGGGCTAGTGCATAGGTTATTTTTCTCGATTCCATCCCTGTGACTTGCGATAAAATAGTCATAACTGTTAGGATAGAAGATGAAACAAATTCTGTCGGATCTTCGGTTCACGCTTCTCTCCAGGGGACAAAGAACGAGCAGGGGTATTCTGGTAGGTTATTGAGAAATTATTCCTTAAGGATCGTTCATGAATATACGAGATGACATTCTCTCTTGTCAAGGGGATGAGATAGAATATGAGAGAATTTTTGATGTATTTTCACTTTTTTGAAAACAATACTGTTAAATCTCAATATTTTATCATAAACAAGTCGTAGAAAAGTTTTTATTTACCAATAATCAATGTGAAGGAATAATTAATTTGTTAGAAGATGAAAATTAAAAGCAGAGACTTTTTCCGCTTATTTTCTGACGTTGAAAAGCAATTTATTCTGGATTATCAGCAGAAGTATGGCGAAGGAAATAGCGGGGAACTGCCCGCAAAGCAAATTTTTGGCCTCAGCGGTTATGACGCCTCCCGCGATACCATCAAGCAATCGCTTCTTCGCCACGAAGCTGTGGCTGATTGGCTTAGACAGAGAGGGGTGGATGGGAACAAGCTCAAATCCCGATACCTGTATGACAAAAGAAACCGCGTTCGGGAAACGCGTGATCAGGAAGTCAAATTAAACGCGCCTTATGACCGGATTTTTTTTCTCTATCTCGGGCATCAGGACTATGAATCATTCAAAGCAAGTATCGAACAGGATGTTACCTATTACACCGGCTATTATTACTCTTATCTGAAGCATCAGATAAACGAGTATCGACTCAAAATCGATTACACCCAGTCTCCTGACTATCCTGGCGTGCCCCATCAGAAGTTCACAGCCGAAGAGGAAGGCTATCACGACAACCTGTCTGAGCCGATTTACGAAGGGTATGGATATGTTCAAAAGGGAAAGCTACAGCTGGTTTTGTTCAGAGGAACTGATGCAGCGGAGGAGGACCGACTCAGAATTTTATTCGAATCAGGAGACAACCCCTCGGAAAATACGGCCATGCGTGGTGCTGTGCTGGCGGTTTCTTCTTACACCGGGAGGCCAATATCCAGTGCGGAAACAGTAGTGGTCAAAGAGAATGGCAACACCATATATCCGGAAGATAGACTTAGGATCAAAAGGTATTTGCTTCTCCATCGGAATAATTTCAGGGTGAATGCCAAGACGTTGAACCTCCAAATCATGGAGGCAAAAGGCATCAGCGTGGATATCCTGAGACATTTTGTGGGGGTTTGGCGGGTTTTCAGGTATGATGGGGAGTTTCAGTCTGTTTCCCGCTCTTTTCTTATTGTGACCGCCGATTATCGGATTACCTGCATCACCGATGCCTATGCCCAAAATAATATGAATGAACAGGTGTGTCTGCCCAATGTGACCACAGACAGAGAGTTGGGAACGCCCAGTATCACACTCGATTGCTACCCGAAAGAAGGAGCCAAGCGCATCAGCACGCTGGCATTTAAAGTGCCAACATCCAAAGACACTCATGTTGAGGGAGTTATGCTTTTGCTCGGACAAGAGGGTGACCCACCGATGATGAGGGCAGCGATACTGGAAAAAGCGTCAGCTCTGAACAAGGAAATTGAAGCCATGGACGTAGATCCTTTTCGCTCTCCCGTCACTATCAGGGACGTATTGATGGAATACGAAGAGCCAGGGATCTCCTCAAATGTGGCTCAGCAACTACGCTCTCTTGAGCGCCTGGCCCCCGATCCAGGGAGGCCCAATGAAGGGGAAGCATAGACTGCTACTTAACTCACCCCGCCAGCTACCTTTTTCCTCTGCGTCAGCTGCCTAAGATCATTTGGAATATGCAGAATAATTCCTAGCATAGTAGGTGCTTTCCACAAGGAAAGTGGACAAATCTACTCACGCAAAATATATCCACATGATCTCAACCACCGGTTTGACAACCAGCGCTGATCATGTCCAGACATTCATGGACAAGGTCAGGCAACGCAATCCTCATGAGCCCGAATTTCTCCAGGCAGTGCAGGAAGTGGTCGAAAGCGTATTGCCCCTGCTGGCTTCACGCCCTGAATATCAGCAGCAGGCAATCCTTGAACGCATGACAGAGCCCGAGCGGGTCATTATGTTCCGTGTGCCATGGACCGACGACCAGGGAAATTTTCAGGTCAACCGTGGCTATCGCATTCAGATGAATAGCGCGATCGGCCCCTACAAAGGTGGGCTTCGTTTTCACCCCTCTGTCAACCTGAGTATTCTCAAGTTCCTGGCTTTTGAGCAAGTCTTCAAAAATGGGCTCACCACCCTGCCCATGGGTGGCGGAAAAGGCGGGTCTGACTTCGATCCCAAAGGAAAATCCGACCAGGAAGTCATGCGATTCTGCCAAAGCTTCATGACCGAGCTATATCGCCACATCGGGCCGGATACGGATGTTCCCGCCGGCGATATTGGGGTGGGAGGAAGAGAGGTTGGCTATTTGTTTGGACAGTACAAGCGCCTGGTCAATTCGTTTACCGGTACCATCACCGGCAAAGGCCTGACCTATGGCGGGAGCCTCATCAGGCCCGAAGCTACTGGCTATGGCCTGGTATATTTCGTTCAGGAAATGCTACATCATCACAGTGATACCCTGGAGGGAAAAACCGTCCTGATCTCTGGTTCCGGAAACGTGGCTCAGTACGCCGTTGAGAAAGTGCTGGACCTGGGAGGAAAACCCGTAACTGTCTCAGATTCAGGTGGCTTTATCTACGATGCTGATGGCATCGACCGAGAAAAACTGGCCTGGATCATGGCGCTCAAAAACGAGCGGAGAGGCCGTATCAAAGAATATGCAGAGAAGTATGATGTGCCATACTATGAAGGAAAGCGGCCCTGGTCTGTTTCGGCTGATGTGGCACTGCCCTGCGCCACCCAAAATGAACTCAACGAGGAAGATGCCCGCATGCTGGTGGACAGTGGGTGTAAGCTCGTAGCTGAGGGAGCCAATATGCCCACCACGCCTGGCGCCATCCGTGTGTTTCAGGAAGCCAGAATCCTGTATGCTCCCGGCAAAGCCTCCAATGCAGGCGGTGTGGCTACCTCGGGACTGGAGATGTCGCAAAATGCTCTGCACCTGCACTGGACCCGCGAAGAAGTCGATACACGCCTCAAGGGAATTATGCACGAAATCCATTGGCAATGTGTGGATCATGGACAGGATGAAGAGGGCGAAATCGATTATGTGAAGGGGGCGAATATTGCCGGCTTCGAAAAAGTGGCCGAGGCCATGTTGGCACAGGGAAATGTGTAAATCTTTGATTATGAACAGGCCCTGGTGGGATCCGGCTGGCAGGGTCTGTTTTATTATTCAGAAATGCCTGAAAGAACAGATATATAGCCTACACCGTTAAAACTTTTTCGTCTAAATGAGGTATGATGTTTTTAATCAAAATCAAATAATCAGAAGGTATCATGACGATGCTTTTTCGCGGAAATATTCTGGTTACAGGAGCTACCGGATTTCTGGGAGCCCGCGTGGTGGAGCGGCTGCTGAATGAACATGTGGAAGGCCGTATCATTGCGGCTGGTCGCCAACTCAAACCTCACAACCATTTGTCTGCTCCCACCCTCGAATACAAACTGGGTAATCTATCTGACAGAGACTATGTCAAATCGCTGTTTACAGGCCAGTCCATCCGGTTTGTGATCAATTGCGCCGGTCTTTCCTCTCCCTGGGGGTCATTCGAAGCATTTTATCAGGCGAATGTGCTATCTGTTGAGTTGCTTATCAATGAAGCCACAAAAGCAGGCGTGGAGCGGTTTATTCACATTTCCTCGCCGGCTGTGTATTCTGACTTTACCGATAAACTTCAGGTAAAAGAGTCCGACCCCATTCCTGAAAAAAAGGTCAATGCCTATTCAGAGACCAAATGGATGTCGGAAGAAATTCTGAGGAAAAGCACGGTACCCTGGATCACCATTCGTCCGAGAGTCATGATCGGGCGCTGGGATACCGTATTAATGCCGCGGGCCATCAGAGCCGGTCGTGAAGGGAATTTGATGGTCATAGGCGACGGGAAAAACTTGACTGATCTCACACCAGTATCCAATGTGGTGGATGCCATTCTACTGGCCCTGGATGCCTCTCCGGAGGCACTCTACGAGGACTACAACATTTCTAGTGGTGATGCACGGCATATGTGGGACCTCCTTCGTGATGGACTTTCCCGACTGGGAATAGTATTGCCCGATTGGAAAGTGCCTGTCTGGCTGGCCATGGGCGCCGCTGCCATCATGGAGTTCTGGAGCAAATGGTTCAAAAATGGTCAGGAACCAGCCCTGACTCGCTATTCTGTAGGAAGTGTAAGCCAGTCGTTTACCCTCGACATCTCCAAAGCTCGCCGACTCCTTGGATATGAGCCCGACCAAACCGTAGATGAGGCGGTGGAGGAATTTTTCGATTGGTATATGGAAACGGAAGAGGCCTCGGAAACTTCTCTCAGCGAGTTGGGTTAATTCCACGGCGAATACCGGTTGTTGCGGGCTTTCCCAACACTCCCGGTAAAAGGTTGATTGTCAAACCCGTCGTCATCCGTTTGTTCAGTAGGTCGTTTGGCAACCTTCCTTAAACCAAGCATTTTTCAACTTTGGATGCTTAATTAGCGGACATACTCAGGCTGATATGAAATCTTTTTGTTTTCCTGAACTGGTCGCTGTGCTGTTGTTTTTGCTTTCGGGCTGCGCCCAGCTCACCCTTCGCAATGCTACGGAAGAATCTTTCGTACTGCTGTCTGACACCACTGGTTTCAGCTACGAAATCACCGTGCTGCTTCCGCCCGATTATGATCCCAGTCTGGTCTATCCCTCTGTGTATCTCCTCGACGGGCACTGGCATTATTCCAATGTGGCCGCTGATGCAAAACAACTGATGGACAGGGGCGATATAGAGGATATCATCCTGGTGGGGATTGCCTACGACGGACTGGCACCCAACACCCTAAGCGGCTTTGGAGAGATTTCCGACATCAGGATTGATGATCTCACTTCTGTCAAAGATACGCCCAATGCAGATAGGGGAGGAAAATCCCCGGCGTTTCGCGAGTTTATCAGGCAGGATGTGATTCCGGAGGTGGAGTCCCGCTATGCTACGAATGATCAGGATCGCACGCTCATGGGCCACTCGCTGGGTGGCTACTTTGGGGTTTGGGAAATGCTGACCTTTCATGAAAACAGCCTCTTCGACAACATCCATGCAGGCAGCCCGGCACTTTGGTGGGGGGATGGATTTTTGATAGGCGAAGAAGAGCGGGTGCATGACGAGGGTCTGGCCCTTCCCTTCGACTTTCATACAGACATGGGTTCGTTGGAAGGCGTAAGCTGGAATACTTTTTTTGATGAGTTCGAGGAAAGGGTTCTGGAGCATAATCATCCCGGTCTCGCGGCGACGTTCAGCCGGTATCCGCGCGGCCATTCCAACAATGCCGAAATCGGTTATCGGCGGGCCCTAAAGCACTTTTTTGGCAGCTGAAACCGCGATTTTCAATGACAATCCCTTCTCGATGAACCCTGTCATATTTACCCTCATGCGCATGTCGATCCACAACTCCGTCCGTCCATTTCTGTTTTTGTGTATCTGCCTGGTCACCACCCAGGTTCAGGGGCAGGAAAATATCCGGTTGATCCATTCGGTAGAAGGCGGTCTGCAACGGGCCATTTTTGATCCCGGTCGTGGGCTCTCGGTCAAAGCCAATCACCACTGGAATGAAAATGGAATTTCTCGATTTCAAGTGGGGGTAATGCTGTCAGCTCTGTCCCGGCCTGGTGCTTCTCCCGATACGCGGGGCACCAAAACCGAATTTTTCGGC
>CAZLKP010000009.1:0-12834 GCA_964560095.1 uncultured Bacteroidia bacterium | reverse complement strand
GGAGTTGGGCAAAAACAAAAACTCTATGGTTTGCTGGAAGGCTATGTGGGCCTGCGCACATACCTGACCATTGGCAGCATGGATCAGCCCAGTCAGAATTTTTCCCGGGACTATTCAGACCTCACCACCTTGGGCGACCTGGGACTGCGCCTGGGTCTGGGCTATCAGATCACAGATCGGCTGGGACTCCAAGGTGTCCTTACAGCCTCTCTGATTGATGTCAATCATCCGCTAGGTTTTTACACCGGGGTCCTGTTTTGGGGTCCAGATGTGCTGTCGCTCATGGAGTTGAGTGTGAACTGGCAGTTGGGGAGGTAAAGGCCCTGGAATATTCCTGCAAAAAAAGGAGAATAAACCTGGCAGTTTTTGTCGGATTCATCCAAGGCACACCACCGGATGGTCTTCATGGTAGGGATGGGCATAGACCTCTAAGACTTGCTTTATACGATATACGGCCCTGGCAAGAACCATGGTTTAGGAAGAAGCCGTGTTCCGGTTGCATCGGGGCGTTTGCATTTTTTCCCTGGTCATCTGGAAGGGTATTTAGACAGCCTGGCATTATGACTCTTTTACCCAGGCTTGCACCGCTTCGAGAGTTTGGTCCATATGTGCCTGGCTGAGCTGTACGCTGAAAAACCAGGATTCGTACGGAGAGGGAGGGAGGTACACCCCATGGCTAAGCATGTGGTGATAAAACTTTCGGAAGTATTCGTGGTCTCCCGTTTGGGCGGAGGCAAAGTCCACAACCGGAGTCATGGTAAAATGAAGACTGATCATCGCGCCGATCTGGTTGATGCGATGGGGCACAGCAGCTAGAATTTCCCCCAGGCCCTTTGCCAGATACTTTCCTTTCTCCTCCAGTTGCTGATAAATATCCGGATGATCCTTCAGATAGGATAGGGTAGTGAATCCACTGGTCATCGCAATCGGATTGCCACTCAAGGTACCTGCCTGATAGACAGGTCCCGAAGGTGCGATCGCACCCATTATTTCCTTTGACCCCCCGAAGGCCCCTACAGGCATGCCTCCTCCAATGATTTTTCCCATGGTGACCAGGTCTGCTGTTACACCAAACCGCTCCTGTGCTCCTCCGGGGGCCAGCCTGAAGCCTGTCATCACCTCGTCAAAAATGAGGACAATCCCTTCGTCTGTACATAAAGACCGGAGTCCCTCCAGAAATCCATCCACCGGAGGAATGCACCCCATGTTTCCGGCTACGGGTTCTACAATTAGAGCTGCAATTTCCCCCTTATTGGCCTCGACCAGTCTTGTCACACTGTCCAGATCATTGTAGTTGGCCAGCAGGGTATTGGCAGCTGTTCCTTTCGTTACGCCGGGGCTGTTCGGAACCCCTAGAGTCAGGGCGCCACTCCCTGCCTGGATCAGAAAAGGATCTCCGTGGCCGTGATAATTGCCGGTAAATTTGATCAGCTTTTCTTTTCCGGTGTATCCTCTGGCCAGTCTGATGGCGCTCATGCAAGCTTCTGTTCCACTATTGACCATGCGCACTTGCTCAACGCCCGGCACCATCTCGGTGATCAGCATCGCCATCTTCGTCTCCAGGACAGTGGGAGCCCCAAATGAGGTAGCAACTCTGAGTTGCCTGATCACCGCTTCGACTACTGGTTCAAAAGAATGTCCCAAAATCATGGGACCCCAGGAATTGATGTAGTCCACGTAGGTTTTGCCATCTTCGTCGGTAAGCACAGCTCCCTGGGCTTTCTTAAAAAAGATAGGGTTTCCGCCTACACTGCCAAAGGCTCTCACAGGAGAGTTGACGCCACCGGGAATCACCTCGCTGGCTTGTCGGAAGAGATCACTCTGGTGAGGAGAATGGAAGCGGTAATTGTTGGATTCAGGCATGTTGATTGGGGTTTATTTTGGGGATCATTTCGCTATCAGGCGGCAGATTTCTTTGGCAAAATAACTGGCGATGATATCTGCTCCTGCCCGTTTGAGGCTGATAACCGACTCCATCATGGTTGCTTGTTCTTCCAGCCAGCCCCGGGCTGAAGCCGCTTTGATCATGGCATATTCTCCTGATACCTGATAAACAGCCACAGGCACGCGAGCCTGCTGCTTTACTTGCGAAAGTATGTCGAGGTAGGGGAGTCCTGGCTTGACCATGAGGATGTCAGCTCCCTCAGATTCATCCAGAAACGCTTCTTTCAATGCCTCTGTCCGGTTGGCGGGGTCCATCTGGTAGGTTTTTTTGTCGCCAAAACCCGGAGCAGAGTCCAACGCATCCCGGAAAGGACCATAAAAGGCGGAGGCGTATTTGGCACTGTAGGCCATGATTCCTACCTGCTGAAAGCCTGCTTCATCTAGGGCATCCCGGATGGCGCCGATCCGGCCATCCATCATATCCGAGGGAGCCACAAAACTGACCCCGGCAGTAGCATGACTAACGGCCATTTGGCACAAGACCTCCACGGTGAGATCATTGACGATCTCGCCATTTTCCACGATCCCATCATGACCAAAGCTGGAGTAGGGATCCATCGCTATGTCAGACATCACGGTCATGTGCGGGTAATTTTCCCTGATCAATCGGATACTTTCTTGCATAAGTCCATCGGCACGCAAGGCCTCGGTACCCAAGTTGTCTTTTCGCTCATCAGGCACTTTCACAAACAGAAGCACACTGTGGAGGCCTAAGTTGTCCAGTGTTGCCAGTTCTTCGTTCAGCCGGTCTAACGAATACCGGTAATAATCAGGCATGGATAGGATCTCCTCTTTCACATCAGCTCCCTCGGTAATAAATAAGGGAACCAGAAAATCTGAGGGGTGGATATGGGTTTCCGCCACCTGGGCTCTGATCGCCGTGCTTTGTCGCAAGCGTCGGGGTCGAACTCTCATATGATCGGATCGGGTTGGATGGGGGTGGTTAGGAGGAACGAACAGACTCTGAGGCCCAGTCTCTGGGGTGGAGGTAGGCGAGGGTTGCAGCTTCGCGTGACCCTGGTTCAGGGTGGTGGTCATAGGCCCACCTGACTGTGGGGGGGAGACTCATCAAAATGGATTCGATTCTGCCGTTGGACCGAAGGCCAAACAGGGTGCCTTTATCATGGATGAGATTGAATTCTACATAGCGACCTCTCCTCAGCTCTTGCCATTGTTTGTGTTCCGGGGAAAAGGCCTCTTCTTTTCTTCTGTCAACAATCGGGAGGTAAGAGGGCAAAAATGCATGGCTCATGTTGGTTGTGTATTGGTACCATTCTTCCATGGATAATCCCATTTTTCCAGCACGTAGATAATCGAAAAATGTGCCTCCGATTCCCCTGGCTTCCTGCCGATGGTGGTTATAAAAGTAGGCATCGCAGGCTTGCTTGAATACCGGATACAGCTCAGGATCTATCTGGTCACTTGCCCGTTTTTGGGTTCGGTGAAAATGCACGACATCTTCCGGCCATACATAGTAGGGAGTCATGTCTGACCCGCCTCCAAACCATTGGTCTACAGGGATCCCTTGTGCGTCATAGAGCTCAAAAAACCGGTAATTGGCATGGACAGTCGGGACCATGGGACTATAGGGGTGAATGACCAGAGAAATTCCGCAGGCAAAAAAGTCGTTGTGATCAACCTGGAGTTGTTTTTGTAAAGCAGCGGTTAGCTGTCCGTGAACGGTAGAAACATTGACGCCTCCTTTTTCAAAGATTTTCCCATCAGCGATGACTCTGGTTCGGCCTCCGCCTCCATCGGGTCTTTCCCAAAGATCTTCCTGAAATCGGGCGACCCCATCTATTTCCTCCAGGGCTTGGCAAATGTGATCCTGAAGTTGATAAATACTTGCTGTGAAGCCTTCTTTCATATTCATGACTGATATGATTTGATGGTGTCAATGAATGCCCTCGCGTGATCGACCGGTACATTGGGCAGGATGCCATGGCCGAGGTTCGCGATGTGGTGTTGGTTGTTGAATTGCTTCATCATGAGCCGGGATCGCCGTTCAATTTCCGGAATGGGAGAAAGGAGAACTGAAGGATCAAGGTTGCCCTGGAGGACGATATGGGGCCCGGCATTGGCTCGGGCAAAGGTGGGGCTGGTCTGCCAATCTACCCCGAGTGCAGCAGCTCCCGTCGCGGCGAGGTCGCCCAGCATCATGCCGCATCCTTTGGCATACAGAACGACTGGCGCTTCTGTGATCTGCTCGACAAACTGCTGGAGGTAGGGAAGAGAATAGGTCTTGAAGTCTTCAGGTCCGAGCAACCCGCCCCAGGAATCAAAGACCTGAACGGCATCTGCTCCAGCCTTGATCTGGGCTTTGAGGTAGATGATGCTGGCATCGGTGAGCTTTTGCAGTAACCTGCCAGTTGCCTCCGGATACGTGAAGGCAAATTCTTTGGGTTTGGCAAAATTTTTTGATCCACGCCCTTCTACCATGTAGCAAAAAACCGTCCAGGGAGATCCGCAGAATCCGATCAGGGGCACCCGCCCCGAAAGGGTCTGGTGGGTTAGCGTGAGCGCCTCCATGACATAATGAAGCCGGTCTTCAATATCACCGAGGTCAATTTGATCGATTTGCTCTGCAGACTGAATCGTGACGGGAAGTCTTGGCCCTTCTCCGGGATTCATGGTCACTTCAAAATCAAGCGCTTGCGGGATGACCAGGATGTCTGAAAAAATGATCGCCGCATCCACCCCCACCTGATCTACCGGCATGACCGTGATTTCCGTGGCCAGCTCCGGATTTTCTACCCTCTCAAAGAAGCTGTACTTCGCTTTCAGCTTTTGATAATCAGGGAGGTATCTTCCCGCCTGCCGCATCATCCACACAGGTGGTCGCTCCACGGCCTCCCCGCGAAGGGTGCGTAGATAAAGACTTTTTTGCAGTTGTTCCCGGTAAGGTAGTGTCATATTGAAGGGATTAGGGTTGGTCAGAAGTGGCCTGGACTTGTAGCGTATTGGAGGATATCCTCCAGGAGGGTTTCGGGGACGGGTTTGTCTGGAACATAGACATTCTGAATTTTCTGTTGCATGAGGGCTTCTGCCGTTGTGGGGCCGATGGCCCAAACCCTGGCCTCCGCAGGGATGGTATTTCTGGTACAATAACTGGAGACACCGGAAGGGCTAAAAAATACAATGCCCATCGCCTCTTGCCAGGCGATTTCTGGTGAGAGAAGTGTGGTTGTGTACACTTGTAGTTCCTGATAGGAGAACCCGGCCCGGAGTAGTCCCCCAGGAATGACTTCTCTGCGTTGGGATCCGCATACATACAAGACGGGTTGTGGCGGCCAAGTCCGAAGAATTTTTTCCAATAATTGATCGGCGCTATCGGCCCATAAGTTTGGGATCAAGCCCTCGTTCCGGAGGCATTTGTATGTTTTTTGGCCAATGCAGGCTATCTTAATTCCTGGTTGGAGCTGGGATAGGCGTTCTTTTCTTTGAAAAAAATGCTGAACTGCATGCTGGCTGGTGAAGATGAGTTTTTCCGGAAGAATGGGGAGATGAACGCCAGGGGCCGTACCACGAATCCTGATCAATGGAACGGATCGAAGCACCAGCCCTCGGGATCTCCACTTCAGCACAAAATCACTCGAGCACGCTCGGGTATAAATAATCTCAGGCAACATCCTCCGCTCTTTTTTTTACTTGTTCAACGATATTGCCTGCGCCAGACCTAAGGAATTCCCGCGCCCACCGTTCTACCTGGTTTGCGTCAAAAGCATCAGCTACCCAGGTATTGTTCAGGGTGATGGCGCCGCTGGGGGAGGTCATTTCTGCCTGAAAGGTCAGGGAGCCCCTCTGACGAAGCGCTCTGGTGCCAACAGGTACCGAGCAACCAGCACCAATTTGGTGAAGGAAGCATCTTTCTGCTTTCGCTTCTTCCATGGTTGCCGGGTCGGAAATGCTTTGGATGATCCCCACGGTGTTGGGGTCATCTTCGCGTGCTACAATCCCAACAATGCCTTGGGAGGGAGCCGGCAGCAACCAGGAAAGCACCTCCATGCTCGAAGGGTCCCAGATTCCAAGCCTTTTGACAGCCGCCTCCGCTAAAATCAAGCCATCCCAGGGATGATCAGATAGCTTTTGAAGCCTTGTCTGGATATTGCCTCTTACAGAAACGATTTGATGAGACGGGTATCGGCGCTTCCAATTGGCAGACCTTCGAATACTGGAAGTGGCGATGACTTGATTGTGGGTAGGATCAAGCTTGGTGGATGGGGATTTTCTGATAAGCACATCTCCGACTGGGCCTCTTGGAAGGACCCCAGCTAATACCAAACCATTTGCCAGGACGGTCGGCACATCCTTGAGCGAATGAACAGCGATGTCCACATCCTCTGCCAGGAGTGCCTGATCTAAGGCCTTGGTAAAGACGCCCTGGATTCCATACTGATAGACAGGCTTTTGCTGATTCTGATCTCCGAAGGTGGGAATAATCTCCTGGGTTGCATGAATCCCTTTCCGTGATAATGCAGCCTGGACTGTATCTGCCTGCCAAATGGCCAGTTGGCTGCCTCGGGTACCCACTCTAATCATGTTGTGGTCTGGTTGATGGAGGGGTTGATGGCATGTACGGCCTCACGAAACGCTTCTCCTTGTGGTCGATAGACCTGGAGGAAGTGGGCAATTCTGGCTGTGACCTTACGAATAACTACATCGCTGAATTGCTCAATCGTCGCTCGGTCAGCAGTAGGATTTTTTTTCATGATCCCCTCAAATTCCTGTTGGTGAATGGTCCCGAGTTCTTCTTTGAGCAACTTGATCATCGGAGAATACTTGCGAAACTCCAACCAGTTGCAAAGCTCCATTTGTTCTTCGTCCAGAATGTTCTCGGCCAAAGGAATTGACTGCTTTCTCTTTCCGAGGGTTTGATCGGCGCAACTCATCAGGTGATCAAGATTCATGAGGGTTTTGCCGTCAATGTCTGCGATGTGCTGATCAATATTGGTTGGCACGCTCAAATCAAGAAACAACTGTTTCTTGCCGCCATACAAGGTCTCAGGCATGACGACCGCAGATGGAGCACCGGTGGCGGTAATGATCACATCCGATTCCCGGATAGCCAGATCTTTGTCTTCCCAGGGTTTTACCGGGAGGTTGTATCGCTCAGCCAGATCATTCACGTGCTGAATGCTTCTGTTGCACAGAGACAGCTTTGCTAAGGGAAGATGAGTAACGATGTTGTGACAGGTCACTTTCCCAATTTCACCAGCGCCTAATATCAGAATAGTGAGGTTTTCGCGGGAAGCAGACCAGGATTTGATTTGATTGACGGCAATGTAGGAAGTAGAGGCAGCTCCATCACTCAGGCCAGTTTCATTTTTGATTCGTTTGCTGACATAGATTGTGGTATTCACCCAGCGTTCCATGTGGGCATGAGCTCCCAGGATTTGCTGACTGAGAGCATGGGATTTTTTGATTTGCGAAATGATTTGCAGATCGCCTAGCACGCCTGAGTCCAGCCCTGACCCCACACGAAGCAGATGCCTGATAGAGGCCAGACCACCTTTTCGCCAGCTCAGAGATCTCCATATCTGTTGGCTGGTGGGGGTTGTGATCACCGAGAACAGGAGGGAGGTGAGCGCTTCCGAGGTGGTGTGGACAGCATGCAGCTCGGTTCTGTTACAAGTGGATAATACCAAAAGTCCCCGAAGTCCACGTTTCTGGGCTTCTTCCAATAATTGGGTTTGCGTGGCGACGGACAAGGAAAATTGGCTCCTAACAGAAAGGTCAGCTTGCGAGTGGTGAATGCCAATAGAAATGTACGGGAAATCGGATTCCATATCTGCTGGATGGTTTTCTGGAAGCTCTAACTGATTACAAACCTAATAACAAATCTAAAGGCATTTGGTAAAAATATCGACAAAAGAAGTTCAGAATTCAACATCATGGTGCATCCTCTTCTCTTTCGATATAATATTTTTCTCATTCGATATTTTTTGACAATTTGCCTTTGTGAAAAAACAAACACTATTTTTCTATGTTGAATGACATAAATCACTGAACTAGGATGATTTTGAATATTTCTGATTTCTATGATGGCTTTCTGAAAAGTATCGCGGAAAGTAGTAAGGTTGGTCACTATCACGAGGATGATCTCGCCTTGGTATTGCTTGAAGCCCATCCCAGTACCCAATCGGTGATCACCCTGAATGCTCCGACTGACTGTATCCAGTTTTTCTTCGCTCCGGGTGATGAAATCCTGTTTGAGTTTAGCCCAACTTATTCACAAACATTGGGTGCGGATATGTACTTTTTGCTTTATTTCCCAAACAAATCATTGACTACTCGCATTACGCTTACGCGAGGCCAACAGCTGGCATGTCTGTTTATTTCTTTGGAAAAGCTCCATCAGTTGTTTGTCTATGACCTGGAAAGCCTTCATTTTTTAGAGGGCGAGCAAATTACCAGAGCCTTCAAAGAATCCGATTCGATTCAGGCAGATTTAAAGATGGTATTGACCGGGTGTTTTCAGACCTCAAGAATTCCTTCCCACCGCCATTTGTTTTTCAAGGCGAAAACCTATGAAATATTAAGTCATTTTTTCAGCCAGCGAAAGCATGACGACCAGGAAGCTTGTCCTTTCCTGGAAAGTGAAGGCTCTGTCGCAAAAATTCGGATGGCCAAAAAAATCGTTTCTCATCGCCTGTATGATCCTCCCTCCCTGGTTGAGCTCTCCAACCTTGTCGATCTGAATGAATACCAGCTCAAGGCTGGTTTCAAGAAGATCTTTGGCGCCTCTGTCTTTGAATATATTCAGGATCAGAAGATGATTCAGGCCAAGAAGATGCTTGATTCAGGGACCATGCGGGTCAAAGAGGTGAGCACCAGAGTCGGCTACTCCAGTCCCAGTCATTTTATTGTCGCATTCAAGCGGTCATTTGGGATTACGCCTAAAAAATACCTGTTGTCCAGAAACGCAAACCTATCCAACATTCCCCACAACGACTAATTATTCTACTTTGTATGAACCAGGCAGTTGCTTCTACCACTGGCATCCTGTTAGTCAATCTTGGCTCTCCGGACTCCCACCATGTCCCGGATGTCAAGCGTTATCTCAACGAATTTTTGATGGACGAGCGAGTCATAGATTTGCCAACATGGCTCCGGAAATTTTTAGTTAAGGGGATTATTCTCAAAACCAGGCCTCCGAAATCTGCTGCCGCTTACAAAAAAATATGGTGGGAGGAGGGGTCTCCGCTTATCGTGATTTCTCAACGATTAGCTGCAAAAGTTCAGCAGCGAACACAGTTGCCCGTTGCTCTGGGGATGAGATATGGAAATCCTTCTATTGAGGCAGGTATGCATGAACTGATTCAGCAAGCTCCTCATCTGGAAAAGGTTCTGCTGATTCCTCTCTATCCTCATTATGCAATGTCTTCATATGAAACAGTCGTGGCGAAAGCAGAACAGGTGATGGCTGACATCTTTCCTCAGATAAAGATGGATGTTTTGCCTCCGTTCTATGACGATGAACGTTATCTCTCTCTTTTGACCACAATGATTGAGCCTTTTGTCAGCGATGAGGATACCCACTTGATGTTTAGCTACCATGGCGTGCCAGAGCGGCACATCAAAAAAGGAGATTCTACCAGGAGCCATTGCCTGAAGGCACCTGATTGTTGTCACCAACCCTGTGAGGCTGCTCAGTCGGTTTGTTATCGGCATCAGGTAGTCAGAACGTCTGACTTGGTGGCGGCAAAAATAGGGCTGCCCAAAGAGCGGTTTACGATTTCTTTTCAATCAAGGCTGGGGCCAGACCCCTGGCTAAAACCTTACACGGCCAAAACCCTGGAAGAATATCCAAAGCATGGGGTCAAAAAGCTTGCAGTAGTCTGCCCGGCTTTTGTAGCAGATTGCCTCGAAACCATTGAGGAAATTGGGATGGAGGGAAAAGAAGAATTTTTGGAAGCAGGAGGAGAAACGTTCCAGATGATCCCCTGTCTCAATGATGATGATCATTGGGCTGACCTCCTGGTAGAATTTTCTCATGAAAGACTCAACATCGACGTAAATCATGTCAGCTCAACCTGATGTTGTTGTACTTGGTGGGGGCTTATCTGGCTTGAGTGCTGCCTGGCACCTCAAAAAAGCTGGCCAACAGGTGCTATTGCTCGAAAAATCCGCTCACCCTGGCGGGGTTGTGCGCTCTGGCATCAGGGACGGCTTCCTCCTTGAGTATGGCCCCAACTCAGCCTCCCTGACCCCTGACCTGAATGCGTGGCTCCACCAATTAGGCCTATCAGATCAGATGGTCTTTCCTACTGCTTCAGCCAACAATCGCTTTGTTGCCAGAGACGGAAGGCTACACCAGGTGACACCCTCCCTTTCATTTTTGGTGAGAACCTCATTATTATCCTCCCGGGGCAAACTCAGGCTTCTGAAAGAACCCTGGGTAACAACCCAGTCCCCGGGGCATGAGTCTGTGGCTTCATTTTTTACCCGCAGACTTGGAGAAGAAGCCTACCGGTACTTGATCAATCCAGTGATCGGTGGCATCTATGCTGGGGATCCGGAGGAGCTGGGTGTGGAGTCTGTTATGCCGACTGTGGTAGAGATGGAGAAGCAGCATGGCTCTTTGTTCAAAGGCCTGAAAGCTAAAAAAGGCTCAACAGGAACCCGTCAGATTTTTACCTTAACAAATGGACTGGGGGAGATGGCAATCGCTGCCCACCAGTACCTCATAGAGGATGTGCTGACGGAAGCCTCTGTAGAGCAAATAAATCAATCGGAGAACGGAATAGAAATCCGGTACAGACACCAACACGCCACCAAACGGATCATCGCTCAGAAAGCGATTTGGGCATTACCAGCCTGCCGATCAGAGATTCTCGGAAAAGGGTTTGAGAGAGAAGCTGAATGCCTGGCAAGCATTCGGTTTGTACCAATGGGGATGCTCCACCTGGGGTTTCGGGCCGATGACCTACGGCTCCTCCCAGATGGGTTTGGGTTTCTGACGCCTCAAGACGAAGACACGCTTGTGTTGGGTGCCATTTGGAATAGTCAGATCTTTCCCCACACAGCTCCTGATGGCATGGGGTTGATCACCGTATTTGTAGGTGGTGGTCGGACACGCCTTCAGTCTGATAGTCATTTGTTAGCGCTTATTCCTGAGGTTATGTCAACCTTGTCCAAATATTTAGAGATCAGATCTTCTCCGACAGTTAGCTCACATGTTTTCTGGCCTCAGGCAATTCCTCAATATGGAATTGACCACCCCCGACTTCTTGAGCGCTTGTCATATGCCGAGCAAGCAGGGTTATACTTTTGCGGAAATTCTTTCAAAGGCGTTTCGGTGGGGGCGGTCGTGGATCAGGGCAAGCTCACTGCCCAGCGTGTTCTCGACACCTTAGACAACCACCCTTGACCGGCGCTATCCGTGGGACCATCCATCATTCGGCACAGCCCGTCTCAATACTTGCGGCTGGAGACCGTTCGATAGGCTCCTGAGGCCAGGATGTCTTCTTTCTGATGAAATTTTGTGTAAACTTTCGGTCGGGGAGGGAGGGAAATGGATGGGGCGAATGCGGGGAAAAGAAAAATTTTCTGCTGTCTTTACCGTGACTCTCGGCGCAGATCAATAGTTTTAGCTGAAATTCTCACAAAATGAGGGGACACCCGCTGTGGGTGAGCCTTACAAGTGATGGAAACATGTTGCTAGCGGTCTTGTCTGGTTTTTTGTTTGCCGCGCTGTTGCTGGCCATCGGCCCCTGGATTCGTGGGGCAGGCGCGCGCTGGGCCGCCCTGCTACCGTTAGGCATATTTACCTACCTGTGCAGCAGCTTTGGGGACCTCGCGGCGGGAGTGGCCTGGACGGAAACGTACGCCTGGGCACCTTCGCTGGGCGTGGTCCTGTCGTTCCGCCTCGATGGCCTGTCGCTGCTCTTCGGCCTGCTGATCACGGGCATCGGCACGCTGGTGTTTCTTTACTCCAGTGCCTACTTACGGGGGGATCCTCTGCTGGACCGGTTTTACGGGTACCTGGCCATGTTCATGGCGGCCATGCTTGGGTTGGTTTTTTCAGATAATGTGATTTCGCTGTTTGTGTTTTGGGAGCTGACCAGCATCACCTCCTATTTTCTGATCGGCTACAAGCACTACGACCCTGCTTCGCGGCGCTCGGCGCTGCTGGCCCTGGGCATCACGGGGCTGGGGGGGATGTTGCTGCTAGCAGGGCTACTGATGATGGCTGCCCTCACCGATACTTACTCCATTCAGGAGATGATGGCCTCGGGGGTGAAGCTACCGGAGCAGGCCGGCTACGGCTTGATTTTGTTCTTTGTGCTGGGTGGTGCTTTTACCAAGTCGGCTCAGTTCCCTTTTCACTACTGGCTACCGGCGGCGATGAAGGCCCCGACGCCGGTGTCGACTTACTTGCACTCGGCCACCATGGTCAAGGCCGGGGTGTACGTGCTGTTCCGGCTGTCGCCGCTGCTCGCCGGTCACTGGGCCTGGCACGATACCCTCACCCTGGTGGGGGGATTCACGATGATCTACGGCGCGGCGCAGGCGCTCTTTCGCACCGACCTGAAAGGCATCCTGGCCTACTCGACCATCTCAGCCCTGGGCATTCTGACCTTTCTGATCGGGCTGGGAACCCAACTGGCCCTGCTGGCGGCAGGAGTTTTTATTCTGGTGCATGCCTTGTACAAGGCTGCCCTGTTTTTGGTGGCGGGCATTTTGGACTACGAAACGGGCACCCGCGACGTGACCAAGTTGCGGGGTCTGGGGCGGGTGATGTTGCCAGTGGCGGTGGCGGGGATGCTGGCCTCCCTCTCCAATGCTGGGGTGCCGCCCCTACTGGGGTTCATTGGCAAAGATCTGATCTATGAAGCGGCGCTGGAGATGGGGCAAGGGGCGGTGCTGCTGACAGGGGCCGCGGTGCTG
>CAZLKP010000008.1:16607-25727 GCA_964560095.1 uncultured Bacteroidia bacterium | reverse complement strand
CCCCGTGAAATACATCGCCCGCCCCCAGGGTGTCAACGATTTCCACCTCGGGAACCCGAATGCTGCGTGTTTCATTAACTGACCAGTATTCCACGGGATCTCCACCATGGGTGATCGCCAGATGAGCGACGCCAGCCTGCAGACAATAGGCCCATAAATCATGTCCCAGATCATTTGGCAGGGAATAGTCGGCGGAGCAAATGAGGATATCGACGAAGGGAAGCATCTCCCGTGTGTGAACCTTCCAACTGCCGCCATCCATCACTACCGGGATGCCGGAAGTGCTGGCTGCCTTGATGGCAGGAAGGGCTGCTGCCGGATAATATCCATCTACCAGCAGGATATCGGGCTGATCTGTCCAGGGTAAAGAGGGGATGTTCAGGTGGTGTTGGCCATCTGCTTTGGCCTGGGAGATCACCGTGCGGTCGCCCTCGGGCGTGAGCAGAATGCTGGCCACTGGCAAGGTTGCCCCGGCAGGGCCTGACAGATCCTGAAGCTGAATGTCGGCCTGCCTACTGCTGGTTTCTATCACCTTCCGAAAAGGACCTTCCCCAATCAGGGACTGTACCTGTGATTTACCGCCCAGATGCGCAAAAGCCCTCGCAGCATTGAAAGCAGGCCCTCCGGGATCCACAAGGAGACTGTCTGCCCGAATCTTTTGATTCTGATTCGGAAGCTTATCTACCTCATAGATTAGGTCTACCGTTGTGAGTCCGATGAATAGCCCTTCAACCATACTTTATGATCTGTTGATGAAAGTAGGTTTTTTGAGCCAACAAATAAGCCCACGGCCAAATAGCCGCGGGCTCCCCTATGAACCACAATACCAAACCATATGCTAATTCTTCAGGAGAAAACCTGTCAGTTCTCTTCTATCGCGTTCATGCTTGAGGGCTTCCAGTTTCTCGGTCATTTCTGATTCCCGATTGATTTGCCCGCCTTCCTTGTACCCATTGATGTGTGACTCAATCACTTCTTCGAGAATGTCTTCGGTAGATGCGGCCAGGCTATCGGCCAGAAAATGATCGCGTCGATATGCTTCCTCTACGCACATTTCTTCGCTACGAATCAATAGGGCCCCTTGTTGCTCGGGGTTGTATAGAAGATTCTTTTGGGAAGATTGGTTCAGAAGGAGCCAGTTTCCTTTCATCAGAACCAGAGACAGATCAATCCCGACCCGCTCGCCCAGAATCACCGTAAGGATTCCCAGGCCCAACTGACTGCCCCGCTGGTAGCGAAGGACATAGCCCAGACGATGCTGCAGGTAGCGTCGCTCGCGCAACGTCCGATCAAAACCTTTTTTGTGAAAGATGAATTCCAGCAAATTTTCGGTATTCAACCGCTTATATTGCTCTTCAAACTCATCGGCAAGGTCATCTATGGTGGACTGAATGAAAGAGGTAGAAAGGGATCCGCCCAATTCCAGGGAGAGCATGGCTGCTTCCAGTTGCTGAGCGGGCTTATCAAACAGCATCCACGACAACCAGGTATCTTCCAGTGCCATCGCCTCCGCTTCTCTGCATACACGATCCCATTCCTCTTTCAATTCTTCCTCTTTCTCCCTGACCCATTCTCTCGAAGCTGGGCGGAGAAAGTACCCATAGGTGATCAATGCCTGCCTCACTTCGTTCCTCACAACCGGACTAGAATCATCCAACAGATGCAAGAGATGTGGTAATTGTTCTGTAATCATCATTGGTATCATAATGCCGGTTGCTTCCCTTTGGTTTACGGCACAATGATAATTCGGCAATCAATATTTCAGTAGCAAATAATAATGAACAGCTAACATAGTACACAAATTTTATATTTCATTTTTTTGAATAGAAAATTGGGCTCATTCAGGAAAATCCTCTAATAAATATCCAGAAAACGGCGATGAATGCTAAAAAGGTGGAGTTCGTACACGATTTTGACGATTATAATCCCTGCCATTCTTACTCATTTTCTATCAACCATCTTCCCCATAGCCACGGAGAATGATTTCTGGCAGCCACCAGAACGTGATCTCCTGCCCCTATGTTGAGCAGCAGTAAGTCCCGAATATCCCCCTCGAGCCAAAGCCCCTGTTCCTGTCCCGGAAGGGCCTGGCGAAAGGCTCCGCCACCAGTTCCGTACAAGACCACGCCGGTAGATGCGTCAAATCGGCCATTCTCCGCCCGCATCGGATAATAATTCCCAGCCAGCAACACATCCGAATATCCGTCGGCATTCAAATCGGCCACCTGCTGCCCAAAAACAGGGGCGGCCTGTGCCATCATTGGCCAGGGATGGAAAACAAAGGAACCATTGTCCTGTTCCCACCATCCCGATCTCAGCTCCCGGACTTCGTAGGGATCGGCTCCCAGCAGCTCTTCTGCAGAAAAAATCTGATCAATCGACGCACGGGCATATTGCTCGTAGCGGTTGAACCGACGCTGCAAGTAGCGAAGTTGCCCCAATAATTCGTCGCGGGCGGCAATGGGTACTTCCTTTCCCTCCAAAAAATGGGTGATAACTGGATCGATGGTACCGTTGTTGTCAAAATCATCCGCATACATCCTCATAGGCTCCTGCGCAGAGGCATGGAGCTGGCTGTTAGTGCCCATGTTACCCGTGAGCAGATCCAGATCGCCATCCTGGTCCAGATCAGCGACCTCCAGCCGGGTCCACCAACCTTCGCTGCCCACCATCCCCCACTTCCGGGATTGCTCGACAAACGCCCCATTATTCCACCCGAATATCCGGACAGGCTCCCATTCCCCCACCAACAACAGTTCATCCCTTCCATCCTGATCCAGATCGGCCCAGGCAGCATCGGTGACCATCCCCAATTCAGCTGAATCGAAAAATTCAGATATCTGCTTACTGAAACCTCCGGATCCATCGTTGATCAGCATTGCGCTCGGTGGCGATGTGGGATAGGCTCCCGGTGTCACGCGCCCTCCCACAAACAAATCCAAATCGCCATCTCCATCTGCATCTCCGGCTGCCACACAGCCCCCGCTAAAAGCCATATCTGGTAGGTAGCCGAGGGAAAACTGATTCCCCTCACGGATCAACAGCTGATCCTGAAAAGCAGATCCATCGGGCGACAAGTCATTGCCTCCTCCGACGAGGTACACATCCTGATCGTCGTCGCCATCTGCATCGAAGCAGATGATATCTGTCATTTCAGCTTCTTCGGTTCCCGGCAGCTCCACTTCCTCCCAGCGGAGATCGCTGTCTTGGCTTCCATGAACATCAACTCTGAGCAACATTGCCCGCTGCCCGGACCCTCCTCCGACAAAGACTTCCGCTTTGCCTTTCCCGGTCACCTGCCCGGCGAGACAGGGACCCATTCGGCCAGGCATGTGTAGCAGCAGTGGTTGGGTATGGAAATCAATGGCCTGATTTTCGCGATGAATGAATCCCTGCTCTAGGGTGATGGCTTCGAAAGCTTCTTCCCCAAGAAACGGCGGAAGGCCGTCTTTCCAGCGCAATTCGTGCGCCCCGGCAGGCAGAGGCTGCCCCAGCACCTGGTAATCACCATTGGGCCAGACAATCTCGACACGATCTGCCTGCTTAGCCTCACCAAGACCGATGTGAATTACGGGTTCGACGCTGCTGAGATAGCCTCTGGACGGCATCAAAATTCTTCGGTGAGGCGTGTTGCCCACCCAGGCGGTGACGACAGCACCGATGGCACCTGGGTTGTCGGTGGGACCGGACAACCTCAGGCAAAGCGAGTGGCCGAATGTGTTATTTTGGTAAATGAAAGCTGGAGATCTGAGATTATTAACGACGAGATCCAGATCGCCATCCTGGTCCAGATCGCCATAGGCAGCTCCCTGGGAGAACGAGGGTTGCTGGAAGCCCCATTCCCGGGAAACCCGCACAAATCCGCGATCCGGACCGTCATTTCTGAACACCACATTAGGTTTGTGAATGGAGGGGATCTTTGTTGACACCTCTCCATCTCGGAGGGGCCTTCCGGATTCCTGGGCAGCCCGTAGGGCGGCCGGGTAGTCGTATTTCACAAAATCCAGATGCGTGCTGGCGCGTACATACCCATTGGTTATGTGCAAATCGAGGTCCCCGTCATTATCGAAATCCGCCAGCAGTGGTGACCAGCTCCAGTCGGTATTGGAGATACCCATGAGCTGCCCGATTTCTGAAAAGGCCATCCCCTGATTAAGCCCTTTCCCCAGATTCACTTGCAGGGTATTCCGCATGTACTGGTAGTAAAATCCCTGATCGACCTGCATCTGAAACTTGTTGTAGTTGTCAGGGCCCATCAGAATTTTCTGGCCGTAATTATCCTCCGGAAGCATGTCCAGCACCACCAGATCGGGCCAGCCATCCCCATTCACATCGCCTGCATCCGACCCCATAGAAAAGTGGGAGGTGTGTGCCATAGCGGGATTCAGCACTTCGCGGAATGTGCCGTCCTGCTGGTTGTGATAGAGATAATCCTGCTCGGTATAATCGTTGCCGACAAACAAATCTAGCCACCCGTCCCGGTCATAATCCTCGACTGTCACACTGAGCCCAAAGCCGATCGCGTTGCCCAGTAGGCCGGCTGATTCCGACACATCGACAAAAGCCCCCCCATCATTTCGGTACAAATGGTCCCCAAAAAAAGGATGGCGCTGCTGTCTGATCTGGCTCACCTCCAGGTTGAAGTCGGGCTTGAGGGCGTGATTCAATACAAAACAGTCCAGGTCGCCGTCCCGGTCATAATCCAGGAAGGCAGCATGATTGGAATAGCCCGGATCATCAAGTCCAAATTCAGCGGCAGCCTCCCGAAACGTTCCATCTCCCCGGTTGAGAAACAATTCATTTCTCCGCTCATCCTCTCCCAGATTCCCCGACCGACATACATACACATCCAGGTGGCCATCAGCATTGACATCAGCCATCGTGACACCGGTTTTCCATCCAGGACGACTCACCAGGCCGGATGCCTTCGATACCTCTTCAAACCGGAAGTTCCCACGGTTGAGAAAGAGTCTGTTGGCGATAAGATTGGCCGTGAATAAGATATCCGGCAGTTCGTCTCCGTTCACATCGCCGATGGCCACCCCACCGCCATTGAAGTAATACTCATAACTCAGAATATTGAATTCGTCATTTTCCGGCAGGGCATTCACAAATTTCACCCCTGTCTGAGACGGCGACAACAGTTGAAATGTGGGATTAAACGAGTTCGAAGCAGGTTGGGCAGGAGAAGATTCGGCAGGCTCCTCACAGGCAATAACCAAAGAAAGCACTACAGCCAACAGGGAATATCGAAACAGCATAAGGGAGAATTCGATTTATCCTAATATACAATCACTACGCGAAACCAAACAGGGCTTCGCTAGTTGATTACCATGAAATATTTAACAATATTCCATGTCAAAAGACATTAGCATGACATCGGGAATGGTAGGGAAAATGGGGATTTTCCTACTAATGATCACCGTAACCGTTTTGTTTGGCGCGCTCAGCCTGGGCTTTTTCTGGGCTCCGTCATCCGGCCCCTATCAGATTCCCCCCCTGTTTTACCTCAACACAGCCCTGCTGGTTCCGAGCTCTGTGATTCTTCATGTCGGCTGGGAAAACCGGCAACGCGCAAGCGGAAGGCAGCAGATGACTGTAGCCATGATTTTGGGAATTGCCTTTTTGATCGGGCAATGCACAGCCTACTGGCAGTTGTCAGAACATGGCATGTGGATCAGCAACTCTGGCCGGAAAATGCAATATCTGTATGTGCTCAGCGGTCTCCACGGCCTCCACCTGGTCGGCGGGCTCACCTTCTTGGCCGCTGTCCTGTTTGGGAATGGAAAGAGACGGGAAAAAATCGGAGAACTCGCCCTCTATTTCTGGCACTTCCTGGGGTTTCTGTGGGTTTATCTGCTGATCGTGTTACTAATGGGGTAGGGCAGGTCAGATCAAGCCGGAATTTCTGATAAATTCGGGTGAATTCGGATCTTGATTAAACCTACTATATGAATCCTCATATTCTGATACTCGCACTGTTTCTAGTGGGAAGGACGTTTCCCATGTCAGGGCAGGATGAAACAGGCATGATCGCTTTGGATGATCTGTCTGCCTTTGCTGATCCAGGGCCTTCCTGGCAGATTGTCGGAGGTGTTTATGCCGATCTGGGCACAGATGCTCGGCTCATCACAGAATCCGGTACAGGTGTGCTGGCCAATGTCCCCTCAGCCGGTAACGGCGTCGATTTGTACACGAAGTTGGAGCACGGGGATGCAGATGTCGAACTTGAGTTTATGATGGCCCAGCATGCTAATTCTGGCATTTACCTGCAAGGGCAATATGAAATTCAGCTCCTTGACAGCCATGGAAAAACGATTGTCAAGTATGCCGATTGCGGCGGCATCTATCAGCGCTGGGATGAAAGCCGCGGCCTTGGCAATGAAGGGTATCTTGGCCAGTCGCCCCGCATGAATGTAACCAAAGCACCTGGCCTTTGGCAACATCTGGCCATTTCCTTTCAGGCTGCACGATTTGCTCCTGACGGAAGCAAAATCCAAAACGCCAAAATCCTCAGTGTTCATCTCAACGGGCAGTTGATCCACGAAAACGTGTCCCTCACAGGCCCTACCCGTGGTTCAGATGAACCCATGGACATTCCCTTGGGACCGCTGCGCATTCAGGGAGATCACGGCCCGGTGGCCTTTAGAAATATTCGTTTGAAAGCTTATGGACCAGAAACGGCCACTGTTTCTGACCTGAGCTATGAAGTTTTCGCCGGACAGTTTGACCGTATGCCCGACTTATCAATCCTCACGGCCATTGACGGCGGGGAAATGGAAACTCTCACCTCCGAGGTGGTGCAGGAAAATGAGGATTTCATCCTTAAAGTGAACGGAATGCTCCAGGCACCTCGTGAAGGAACCTTCCACGTGGACCTCAACACCCTCGGAAACGGCATGCTGACTATCGACGGAAAACCAGTGGTGGATTACGGTTGGTGGGAACAAAGTGGGGAAGTAGATCTCCCGGCCACAAAGGTTCCATTTGAGCTCATCTACCACAAGCGCGAAAGCTGGTACAACAACGGCTTCTCACTGAACATCAGTGGACCGGGGCTTCGTCGGCAACCTCTGTCTCTGGTGAGTTCTATGCCCCTGGGCAATCCCACCAGACCCTTTCGTGTGCAATCAGGCGCCCATCCAGAAATTATGCGCTGCTTTATCGACTATGAAGACAATCAGAGTCAGCGACGGATTCCTCATGCGATTTCTGTGAGCTCCCCCACCGGAATCCATTTCACTCTGGACCCCGACCGGATGGCGCTGGTGCAGGGGTGGAAAGGAGAATTCCTGGATGCCACACCGATGTGGAACAGCCGGGGAGATGGCTCTTCGAGGCCCAAAGGAGCCGTGGAGTCTTTTGGCGACAAGGCCGGTATCGCTGTCTCAGGAGCCACTTCACAAGCCTGGCCCGAGGAAGTGCCGGAATCCCTGGGGTATCAGTTTCTGGGATACCACCATGCCCCCGAGAATGGCTTCACCCCCATTTTCGCCTATCTGGTAGGAGATGCCGAGATCAAAGACGAATGGGCCATTGAACATCCGAAACACGGACTGAAAAGAACCCTGTCTATTGACTCAAAACTCCCTGTAGGTACTTTGCTTCGTCTGGCCTCCGGAACTGATATCAGGGAAGTGCCTGCCGAAACCGGACAAACGATCTATGCCGTGGATCAGCGATACTATGTGAGTCTGCCCTCAGCCAGCCGTGCTTCCATCATTGAGCGACAGGGTGTGAACATGCTGGTTCTCGACCTGTCCGGAGAATCCGACAGCATTAGTTATCACATCATCTGGTAATTCTCAATCCCGACCCATCATGTTGATCAAACAATATATTCTGTTCCCCATGCTAATCGTCCTGGCAAGCGCTGTCCTCGGGCAACCTGCCGAAGACGATTATTACACCATAATCACCATTCCTGTACCGGAGGATATCCTGCTGGAAGTAGGTGGTTTGGCGACACTCCCTGACGGCAGCATCGCTGCCTGTACCCGACACGGCGACGTGTGGATCATCGACAATGCCATGATGGAAGGAGGTTCTCAGCCTTATTTCCGACACTTTGCCTCCGGGCTGCACGAGGCGCTCGGGATGGCCTGGCACAACGGCTCCCTCTGGGTCGTTCAGCGGGGCGAACTCACCCGGCTCTGGGACAACAATGGCGATGGGAAAGCCGATTTCTACGAAAGCATTTACGCCTGGCCCATTTCCGGCCATTATCACGAATATAGTTATGGTCCGGCCTTTGCTCCGGACGGGAGCATGTTTGTTTCGGGCAATGTGGCCTTTGGCAACGTTGAGTGGTGGCGCGGAGAAAGTCGCGTACCCTGGCGGGGATGGGTGATGCGCATTACCCCCGACGGAGAGATGGAACCCTGGGCCACGGGCATGAGGTCTCCATGTGGGCTTGGGGTCATTGATGGGGAATTGTTTTATACTGACAATCAGGGCGACTGGCATGGATCCGGCATGCTGACTCATGTTGAAAAAGGCGACTTCACCGGTCACCCGGCTGGCCTGCGCTGGGCTGATCGGCCAGAATCTCCGGTCGAGATTTCCCTCACCGACATTTACTCCCGGGTGGACCCGCGCATGGCTGCTCCCGGCCAGATGCCTGTGAAGCCTGAAAATATCGAGGACGAAGTTCCCACTCCTTTGTTTGAGGTAGCACAAGAAGTGGAAGGCGTCAAAACACCAGCTGTATGGCTGCCGCATGGTGTGCTGGGAATTTCCACCTCTCAGATGATCAAGGATGAGACAGACGGGGCTTTCGGGCCCTTTGCCGGTCAGATTTTTGTGGGCGATCAGGGCCAGAGTAAAATCACCCGGGTTTTTCTAGAAGAAGTGAATGGCGTCTATCAGGGAGCGGCTTTTGACTTCCGAAAGGATTTTCAGTCCGGGATTCTTCGACTCACCTGGGGGCAGGATGGTTCTCTGTTTGCCGGAGAAACCAACCGCGGCTGGGGAAGTACCGGACCACAGGATGAAGGGATTCAACGCCTGGTATGGACAGGTAAAACGCCCTTTGAAATGAAGGCGATCAAAGCTATGCCCGATGGGTTTAATATCGAATTTACCCAACCCGTCGATAAACGTACGGCCGCTGATCCGGCT
>CAZLKP010000008.1:0-16597 GCA_964560095.1 uncultured Bacteroidia bacterium | reverse complement strand
GGATTTATTTACAAATATCACCCTGCGTATGGATCGCCCGCTGTCAATGTGGAATCATGCCCCGTGACATATGTCAAGGTAGCCCCGGATGGCCTCTCTGCCCGCCTGATGGTGAAGAATCTACGGCAGCACTATGTCCACGAGATTGTGGCCTTGGGCGTAAAATCCTACCGAGACGGCCATGGACTGCTGCACAATACTGGCTACTACACCCTGAATGAAATTCCGGAAGGCAGGGATCTAAAGATTCCGGCCGGAGCCGCTGCGGCACCTGCGACCCATCAGCATCATTCTTCTGCGGTGAATCAAAGCGGGAATCTCTCCACCCCCGATGAACCAGAGGCAGATCAGGCGCAGGCCATGCCGTCTCCCCAGCCTGCTGAGCTGGTAGGCGAGAACCTGGCCAGGCGACAGCTGACCATACCCGCCAGTTGGGCCGAAGGGGTCGACCTGACCGTGAGGCTCGGCACTGAGCCCGGCCTGCAATACAGCGTCAAAGACATGACCATCAAAGCTGGTAGCAAGGTCAGGTGGATCTTCAGCAATCAGGATGACATGCCCCATAACTGCCTGGTCGTGATGCCAAATACGGCTGATCAGGTCGGAGAAGCGGCCCTGGAACTGGGCGTCAGAGGCATGAGCCTGGATTATGTCCCGAATTCCAACAATGTGCTGTACCATACCAAGCTCCTGCAACCTGGAACTTCTGAATCCATCTACTTTGAGGCTCCGCGCCAACCAGGTGTGTATCAGTACGTTTGCACCTATCCCGGTCACTACACCGTGATGCGAGGTGTGATTCGGATTGTGGAATAGTCGGGCGAATCACCGGATGGGTCCCAACACATTTTCGCAAATCGTTTCGAAAAAGCAATGATTCAAAAATTCAAATGGTTATATTTCCAACCAGAATCATTTGCTCATGAATTCTCTGGCACAACAACCCTTTTTGACAAGGCTCCTCGTCACTTGTTCTGCACTTATGGCAGGGAGCCTCCTGGGCATACTTGCGGGATTGTCTCTTCATCCGGCATCTGCCCCTGCTGCTCCTGCCACCGCCGACATCAAATGGGAAAAGTGGGAATGGAGCCCCTCTACCAGTGATAGGTGCCTGCACCAGCACAAACTTATCGACCAGATTCACCGGTTGAAAAGACACAAGGCATACCTTGAGTCTTTCCCCGGCGATGTTATGCAGCAGGATATTGAACGTGTGGAATCAACCATCCGGAACATGACCTTTTTGCTGGACCAGCGTAGCTGTTTTCAGGTTCACTGGCAGGATTAACGGTACACGACTGCTGTGCCGCTGACGGTTACCATAAGCATCGCGCCCTGGGATCCCACGGTTTCGTAATCCAGATCCACGCCGATGATGCCATTGGCTCCCATGTTCGTAGCTCTGGATTCCAATTCCTGGAGGGCTACTTCCTGAGCCTCCCTCAATGTGCGTTCATAGGCTCCGGAACGCCCACCGACAATGTCGGTAATGCTGGCAAAGAGATCCTTGAACAGATTCGCTCCGATGATGGCTTCGCTTGTCACGATCCCGAGATATTGCTCGATGGTGCGGTCCTGCAGGTGTGAGGTTGTGGAGATAAGCATAAGTGAAATAGTTAGGGTTGAGATGATCGCTTGATCAGTATTTTTCGTTTGCCTTTCCCAAGATCCGGCAGATCAATGGCTTTCCATTTGGATGATCCAGTTGGGTTGTCGGCAGATTGTTTGTTGTTGTCGGGTGAATCGTTCATGAAGTTTCGGGTAATTGAAGATCATCCATAATTCCTAACAGGGCATGGAGCAATTGGTTTCTGGCCCGGCGGCTGTATTCAAGCGGAAGCAACCCCTTCCGCTCACTTTCATTCTGGTGGGCTAGCTCCGACTGGATATGAACGAGGTCATCCCGATGGTGGGCCCATTCCTGCTGTTCATTCACAAACTCACTGACCAGCTCGACAGCTGCTTTCAACTGCCCTTTTTTCACAAGGTCCAGAACCTTAGGTTTCAAGGTCTCCGCATCAGCATGGTCTGGCTTTTGATTCTCCGCCTGCTGGAGTTCTACACGGATGATGGGAAGGATTTCTTCGTAAAACAGATGCGCCGGAGAATGCTCCATGGCTTCCACCATGCCCGTAATGGTCGATTCTCTCTGCTGTCGTAGCCATTGCGCAAATTCTATTGTGGGTAGCTCCTGCTTGCGGAGCCTGCATTCTTTGAGCCATTTTCGCCATTGGCTGATCAAGCTGCTGCGATCTACTGGATGCACATCTGGTATGCGATCAGAAAAATAAGGGCCTTCTTCTCCCTGGGCCACAATCTCGCCGAGGCGCTGGACCAGCGGCAGGCTTACTCCGAAAAATACGTGATCACTGTTCATCAATTTTCATTTTCCCGATCAGAATCTACCGTTATTGGTTTGTCAAAACGCCTGCCAGGCGGACTGACAGCCAAGATCCAACCAATGATCAGCAAGATATAGGCCATCATGACACAAGGCTGCCATGCTGTTGCGATTCCTACCCATAAAAAGATCAGCCCGGGGATCAATCCCATCGGCCCGATAGCGAGCCAGTGCTCTTTTCGGTGAGATTTAACCAAATATTCCGTTGCCGCAATGATCGCTCCGGTGGGAATGAGTCTTATTAGCATGGGGAGGGAGGTCGTTGGGTGAATCTAATGAAATGATTCAATTTTTCCCTGTAGGGTTGGAATTTTGGGCTGGAGAGAGAATACTCGTTACCCCCCCTACGGCGACAGACTCCAGGCAAGCCATGGCCTCAGTGGTAGGGAACTGAAGATTGAAAAGGTTTCCCAAAAGCGACCCGGGAGATCTCCTCTTAGTGACCTTGGTATCCGCCTGTATCTCCTTTGCGAGAACCAGCCAACAGCTCCCTAACCAGATGCTTGGTAGAGGAAAGCAGATGTGCTAAATTGGCGTTGATTTTCAGAGCAATATTTCCCGTGAATCATCAGGCAGACACATCAATTCTATGGATTTTCAATCACTCGGATCAGACATGCAGGCGGTATCTCCGCTGCTTTTGCTGCTGGGCACAGGCCTGGTGATCATGCTGCTTGATGCATTTAAAGCCAGATCCTTCATCCCCTGGCTGGCGGGTCTGGGCATGGCTACTGCCGGTGCATGGACGTGGCTTAGCGGCTCCTCCGGTTCTGCCCTGGTGTTTTCCGGGATGATGGAAACCGGCGGCATTGCGCCTCTGGTGACCCTATTCATTTGTTTGGCCGGGGTATTCACCGTGCTATTTGTGCCCGACTATCTTCGTCGCCACAATCGCGATGTCTATGATGTCTACGCCCTGCTGGTCTTTGCCGTACTCGGCATGATCCTGATGGCCAATGCCAACAATCTCCTCATGACCTTCATCGGCCTGGAAACCATGTCGATGTGTCTGTATATTTTCGCCGCGCTGTTCAAGACCGATGTGCGCTCCAATGAGGCCGGCATGAAATACTTTCTGCTGGGCTCCTTTGCCTCCGGCTTTCTGTTATTCGGAATCGCGCTGATTTACGGCATTTCCGGAACCATGGACCTCACAGAGCTGGCCGCTATGGGCACAGAGCTCACCGCCAATATCGGCCTGTTTTATGTCGCTGCCGGACTTATTCTGGTGGGCTTCCTCTTCAAAGTGGCTGCCTTCCCGTTTCACAACTGGACGCCGGATGTTTATCACGGTACCCCTACCCCGCTGGCGGGCTTCATGGCCACCGGCAGCAAAATGGCAGCATTTGTCGCCCTCGGGGTGATCATCGAAAAGCTGGATCTTGTCACCGTCGAATCCGGCAACCGCGTGGCCACGGTGCTTGCCCTCGTGGCCTTCTTCACCATGGTTTATGGCAACCTCGTGGCCATTCGTCAGACCAATCTCAAGCGCATGCTGGCCTATTCCAGCATTGCTCACAGCGGATACGTATTGCTTGGTCTGTGCGCCCCGGCCTTTGGCTTTCAGGCCATTCTGTTCTACATGTTTATCTACACCCTGATGAATATCGGGGCATTTGGTCTGCTGGGCATGGCCGAACAGCGGATGGATGACACCGAGATCGACTCCTGGAAAGGACTCGGCAAAGAATCCCCGGCGATGGCTGGCGCGATGGCTGTGTTTTTATTTTCGCTGGCGGGCATTCCGCCCCTGGCTGGTTTTATGAGCAAGTACCAGGTGTTTTTGTCCGCCATTCGCGAGGATCTGGTGATCCTCGCCACGATCGGTATTTTGACCTCCGTGGTAGGTGCCTATTACTATCTCCGGGTTATTTTCAACATGTTTTTCCAGACCCAGGACGGGGCCACCACCCTCAACCTCCATCAAAAAATGGCCCCAGCAACTGGCATCGCCGTCCTGGTAATCCTGATTGTGCTGCTGGGCGTCTTCCCGGATCTGATTCTTGGTCCGATTTCAGAAGCATTTAGCCAGAGCGCAGCAGTCGAAATGGCAGTGAAGTAAGCGTTCTTTCACATAGCGGCAGGCAACGAGCTACCGTTATGGGTTTAACTTGCAAGAACATGTCCACCCGGCCAACCGCATCTTCCAATGAAGCAATCAAATCCGGTAATCTTGGGGAAAAGATTGCCAGATGAAAAAGCGAAAGCGAGGCACGGAGCCGGAGATGTTTTCGGTGATGGCGCGTTACCAGTCAGGGGACGTACGCAGCGTGAATTTTGTGCCGAAGTGGCTTTGCCTCCCAGGGGTTTTCAGTACTGGTGGCGGCGCTACCGGGGAGCCCAGGAAAATCCGACGCGAACTGTTGGGGGAGGTGGATTTGTGGAGCTCCGATCTGCTGGCAGCGCTGCTGGGGATGGTGGTTTCCGGCTGGAATTGGTATTGGGTGATGGTGCAGGGTAGTGGTTTGGGGGGAGTTTGCCTGGGGAAGGGAATGAGTCCCTGAGTATCGAAGCGTTGGAGAATCGTCGCTCGCAAAAGGCCTTGAGGGATAAGGAACTTGACCTGGAAATCCAACCATCATGAGCAAGCAAATCAACAGATTTCTGGCCTGGGTTTTTGTGGGCATTCCGCTGGCCTGGGGGTATCCCAGGCGGTGATCAAGTTGTTACCGTTGATTCGGTGAGAATGTGGCACATAGTACAGAGGCAAGGATTAAAAACTCTTCACTGTCAATCCAAACGTCAGCAGCCTGTCATCCCGCCGTTGACTGGCAATGACAATGCTCTCATGCGTATGGACGTAGTTGATCTTGAAGCTCAAATACTTCGAAATCGGCAATTCCAAGCCCAGATCAACCCGCCAACGGTTATTATTGGGACGCTGCAGAGAGGGTTGTACATAGCTTTCGTGGGTAAGAATGAGCTTTTTTTCAACAAAGGAGTGCTTTCCGCTGAGCCAGAGAGTCCCGCGAAAGGTGCTAATGATAGGGTTTCCGTCGTATTCGTTGATGTTGAAATTGTCCTGTAAAAAATCGGTCTGCTCGTACTCACTGGACAGGGAAACCTTGAGCCAGTTCTCCTTTTCATTCAGGACCTGGTAGGTGATGCCAGCTCCCATGAGATAGCGCAACCGAATTCGCCGACGAAAGTTGGTGCTCATGATGCCAATGAGCTGCGGATACAGCTTTTTCTCCGGATTGAAGTAGAGAAAATTGAGGCTCAGAAAGTCCTGGTCGGCCTTTTTTCTACCAAAGGCCTGATACACGTATGAATTTTTTGTGTTGTAAATCCATTTTCGCCAGGGCCGGTAGCTCACATCTGAGAGGGTTCTGAAAATCAGGGTTTGCACATTCCCGCCCTGAAAGAAACCGGTGACGGAGAGCTTGGCCTTGAGTTTCAGGCTGTCAAGTTCCTGTGATTGGGAAAAAAGAAAAAGAGGAAGAAACAAGAAACAACAGGCAGTTACTCTCATGGTCTGAAAATTCTGAATAGTTCGCCAGACGGGGCGAAATAAACCAATTCTCCTTTGACAGACCACCCTGCACCCAAAAACATCCACCGGTCATGTGTAATACTGGAAATTCGGATCGTCTTCATAGGCGGTCCCGATGGCGCAGAGGTGATCCAGGGTGTGGGCAAATAATTCGAACAGGTCATGTAGTTGATTCAGATCCCGCAAAATCCCACCGATGTGGTAGTAAACTTCATTGACGTCCTCCGGAAACTTCAGTTTCTGAAACAGCGGCGCCTCCTTTCTCAACTCCAGCAATATGTTGGGCTGAAAACTGATCAACTGACGAATGTACGGGTTGGCAAACATCATCCTCAGCTTTTTTTCATCATTGCCCTGAATCACCATCTTCCGGTCAAACTCCGGATACCCCACCCTCACATCCTGCAATCCGAAGACCTTCCCGATCTTATGGCCGAGATGTTCTTTCGAAACCTTGAACAGAAAATCGTCCCGGTTCACGTAGGGTGCACGCATGCGGGTGAAGATCATTTTGTCCACAATAAACGAATCCAGGGTCACCGCCCAGTCACCATACCAGGCTTCGACCCGGTCGGTTTTGACCATATTACCCTTGAAAAAATCTCCATCCAGCTGCTCTGCCAGTTGCTGCCAGATGGCACGCCGGTGTTTTCCGAAAAGATCAATTACTGCCATATCATAAACCTAACGTATCCGCAGCAAAATTGCTGATCACAGGCCTGAGAAACAAATGGCCATCTCCCCGGGATTCATTCACGCCGCATCGTCGTCGCAGGTTGTGAAGCAATACAGCAGCCGATATGATCGGGAGGTCACAGGTGTTTCAACTGCTACCCTTTCCCGTTTGGAAAAGTATCATTGGCCGGGCAACATCAAAGAGCTGCATCATGCCATGAAGTAGGCCAAAAATCTGCCGGTTGGAGTAAGCAGAAGCCAAGACTGGAATTTTTGAGGCGTTTTGGGTTCTTTTTAAGCCGACAAAAAGAACATATATTCAATATACCCACCCCAGCGTCAGTCCGAAAGACCGGGGCTGCCAGCTGCTGCCTATCCGGTATTCGCTGAAACCGCGAATCGTCCCAATCTCAAAGCATCCTCTGGATTCTCCAGAAAATGGATAGGACGCTCCCAGCCCAGCCGTCCAGGAGAAGGCCCAGGGAACAAACTCCGCTTCATCCACGGATGTGCCGCGAGCGCTGACAAACAACAGCCTGTCTGCCACCACCCCCCCAGTGGCATATAAAAATGCTTCCCCGCTATGCAACGGAATCCGGGCGGTGAATGGCAGACTCAGGTAGCCAAATCGGTACCGGTCCACCCGCTTCTGCAGCGGTCCGCCCGATTGGGAAAACCGCACATCCTCTCGATACCCGCGATCGGCATACATCACGTCCAGCCGAAGGGTGGCATTGCCACCCAGCAGAGCCTCCATCCGGATGCCAGCCATGCCTACAACCTTGTCGCGCTGCGTGCGCTGCTCTGCCAGATTCTGCCCAAAAATCGCCGTATCCAGCTTCGTCACCGGCCCAGACTGCTGGATACCCACCAGCCAACCAACGGTAAAAGGGCGGGTTTGCTGGGCGGAGAGGGTGAGGGGGAGCAGACAAGCCAAAAAACAGAGGATCTTCATGCCGGGATGTTCTTTCATGTGGAGCAAACGAATCTGCTATAAAAACCAATATATGGGGTCGTTATTCTCCCTTACAGCTTCTCTTTCAAATACTTCCCCGTAAATGACGCCTCCACTTCAGGCAAGCCTTCCGGCACGCCCTGATAGAGGATTTCTCCCCCACCGACGCCGCCTTCGGGACCGATATCGACGAGGTAATCAGCGCATTTGATCACCTCGAGGTTGTGCTCAATCACGAGGATGGTGTTGCCTCGCTCAATGAGCTCGTTCATGGCTTTAAGCAACTTTTTGATATCATCAAAATGCAGGCCTGTGGTAGGTTCGTCGAAGATATAAAGCGAATTGCTGGTGCTGGAGCTGGCAGCCAGAAAAGAGGCCAGCTTCATTCGCTGAGCTTCTCCCCCAGACAAAGTACTGGTGCTTTGACCCATGCGAAGGTAACCAAGCCCCACCCTGACGAGAATATCCAGCTTATCGCTGATCTTTTTTTCGTCGGCAAAAAACGCCAGGGCCTCGGTGATGGTGAGATTCAGGACATCGTCGATGTTTTTGCCATTATACTCCACTTCCAGGATATGCTTTTTGAAGCGCTTACCGTTGCATACTTCACAAAGCAGCTTTACGTCCGGGAGAAACTGCATTTCGACCGTCACATGCCCTTCTCCCTGACAGTTGTCGCAGCGGCCTCCGTCGATGTTAAAAGAGAAGTCGCCCGGTTTGAGGCCCTTGATTTTGGCGAGTTGCTGTTTGGAAAACAGCTCCCGGATGTGGTCGTAGGCTTTGATATAGGTCGCGGGATTGGATCGGGCAGATCGCCCGATGGGGCGCTGATCAACCATCTCGATGCGCTCCACCAGTTCCAGGTCTCCAGACAATTCTTTGAAGAATCCACCACGCTCACTGGGCTCGCCCAGGTGCCGGCGCAGTGCCGGGTAGAGTACCTGCTGAATGAGAGTCGTTTTTCCGGAGCCAGAAACACCGGTCACCACCGTAAGCGCATGAATGGGAACCGCGAGGTCCACCCCTTTGAGGTTGTGCATGCGGGCACCCTTGAGATGGATCTGATTACCAGTTTTTCTCCGTCTGTCAGGCACAGGAATTTCATCCCGTCCGGAGAGGTATTTTCCTGTGAGCGAATCTGCCCGGAGCAATTCCTCAAAATCACCATTGAAGACCACTTCTCCTCCCAGCTCCCCCGCCCCAGGCCCCATATCAATCACCTGATTGGCATGATTCATCACGGATTCATCGTGTTCCACGACAATGACAGTATTCCCTTGATTTCGCAGGGATTCAAGCACAGAGATCAACCGATCCGTATCGCGGGGGTGCAGCCCAATGCTGGGTTCGTCGAGAATATACATGGACCCGACCAAACCAGATCCCAGGGAAGTAGCCAGGCGGATTCGCTGCATTTCTCCCCCTGAAAGCGTGTTGATTTTGCGGTTCAGGGTGAGGTATTGCACCCCGACTTTGACGAGGTACTCCAGGCGGTGATCAATCTCGGCAAGCAGCCGTTGGGCGATTTCCCTATCTCTGTCATTGAGGGTCCATCCTGCCACAACTTTTTGTAGCTCATGCAATTCGAGAAACAACAGATCGGAAATGCTGTGCCCGTCAATTTTGACGTAGTTGGCGTCTTTGCGGATTCTGGCCCCTTTACAGTTGGGGCAGGTGGTGTATCCGCGATAGCGGGCCAGCATCACCCGATACTGGATCTTGTGGGTTTTGCTGGTGATGTAGGTAAAAAACTGATTGACGCCCATGGCGCCATTGATCCCATTCCAGACCTTATCCTGCTCTTCTTTGGTGAGGTCGTAATAGGCTCTGTGAATCGGAAAATCCTCCATCGAAGCTGCTTCGAGCCAATCCTCGAGGTATTGGCCCATGACCTCCCCTCTCCAGGGCGCGACAGCGCATTCATACATAGACATGCTTTGATCAGGAATCACGAGTTCTTCGTCGATACCCAGGATCCGGCCAAAGCCCTCGCAGGCAGGACAGGCGCCGTAGGGGTTGTTGAAGGCAAACAAATTGACCGAAGGTGGTTCGAAGGTCATGCCATCGGCCTCGAATCGCTCGGAGAAAGATGTGGGATCTGCATCATTGACTTTGAGGAGAGCGTGCCCCAGACCTTCCTGATAGGCAGTGAGGATCGAGTCCCCGAGCCGGCCTCTGAGATTATTTCGATCATCCTGATCGATGACCAGGCGGTCGATGAGCAGCAGGAAGGATTCCTTTTTGGGAAGTTTTTTCTCTTCCAGCAAATCTTCAATAAAAACGGGGCGGTCATCCTGAATAATTCGGGTAAAACCCTTTTGCAGGGTGAGTTCGAGCTCGGCCCGGAATCCACGAGAGCGCACATGCACCTCTGTCATGATCTGAATGCGGGCACCGTCCTCCTGTTCCAACACATAATCCACAATATCAGACACCTCGTCACGAGTGACCAGTTTACCAGACACTGGAGAATAGGTTCTGCCGATTCGTGCATAGAGCAATTTGAGGAAATCATAGATCTCGGTGGTGGTCCCAACCGTGGATCGAGGGTTGGAAGTAGATACCTGTTGTTGAATGGCGATGGCTGGGGAAATGCCCTGTATATAGTCCACTTCGGGCTTTTCCATGCGCTCGAGAAACTGCCTGGCATAGCTCGAAAGGCTTTCTACGTAGCGTCTTTGCCCCTCAGCATAGAGCGTATCGAAGGCCAGAGAAGACTTGCCCGAACCACTCACCCCCGTGACCACAACCAGATGATTTCGTCGAATATTTACCGAAACATTTTTCAGGTTGTTGACTCTGGCATTCTTTATGTATATGTTATTCATGTCTTTATTTTGGTCATTCAGCCTCGAATAGTGACGGTTAGCGCAGAAAAGATTCCCCTAACACACCTGCGCCTCCTCCGGGGAACCATCCAAACAACGCACAGAGGCCTGGAGCTGTTCGAGAATTATCGCCTGTGTGGCCATCAAAGTTAAGCTAACCAACAGTGTATGACGTGAGACTTTACCTGACTGTTTAACAAAACTCAATGTCATGGAGAAGGCGCATTTTAAGCAAACAGAAGACCGTGAACTGATCAGAAGGTTTATGGCCGGTGAAGATTACTGCTTCGAAGTTCTTTTAAACCGGTACAAATCTAAAGTATTCACCACAATATATCTGATCGTCAAAGATCGTGGAGTGGCAGAAGATCTGTTCCAGGATGTGATGATCAAAGTGGTGAAGATGATTCGTTCCGGGAAGTACAATGAGGAAGGGAAATTCCTCCCCTGGGTAGTTCGCATCGCCCGCAATCTCGCGATTGATCATTTCAGAAAGGTGCAACGCACACCGATGCAGCGCGAGACCGAAGATTACGACATTTTCAACTCGCTTGACAGAGCCGAAGAAAGCTCTGAGCAGGCTATAATAAGAGAAGAGAATGCGCGTTACATTAGAAAGCTGATTCAACAGCTGCCTGATAAGCAACGCGAAGTGTTGGTCATGCGAAGTTATGCTGAGTTGAGCTTCAAAGAAATCGCTGCCATTACCGACGTGAGCATCAACACCGCTCTGGGTCGAATGCGATATGCTTTGCTCAATCTCAAAAAGCTCGCAAACCAGTACGAAGAAGCCCCTAAGGACTATGAAAAGAAGATTCTCTGATGACGATCTCTTGCGCTTCCTATACAACGAGATGCCCCCGGCCGATTCTGAACGGCTGATGGATGCCCTCGTTAGGGATGAAGCTCTGCTAAAGCGATATGAATCGTTTCAGCAGATAGCAGAGAATTTCTCAGACCTTCGTTATGAACCTTCTCAAAAGTCCACAGAAGCCATCATGGCCTATGTCTCATCTACCCCTTCCATTGTGCTGGATGAACCTGATGAGTCCACGGGTCCCTGGCAAAGATTGAAAATGGCTTCAGGCAAGCATGTTGTGATAGGCCTCAATAGTCTCGTCCTGTTCGGCGTTGGACTCTTTCTCTTAATCGCCGTTGGAACTTCCGCCCTTCCCTGGAAACAGGCATCACAGGATGTTTCTGTCGCCTCAGCACCAGCTGAAGCTGAAATGAACTTATCCTGGGAGGATGATAATCTCGAAGCGGAACTCACTCGCATTCAGCGCAGCGTAGAAAGAATTCGTATGAAACCGGTGCTCTAACCCTTCTGCAAATCAGAATAAGCTCCTATAACCTGAAGAGGCTGTCTCATGAGAGGCAGCCTCTCCTTTTTATATCATAGAACAAGCACAAAAGGAATTCACAGCATAAACGCGGCAGGTCATGTCCCCCTGCCCTCTGTTTCACGCCAGCAGGCTGGGAAAAGCACATCCTAGAATAAATCATATTATAGTTTTATAATTTTATTATTTCTTTATACATTTGTGATATGAAACATTTAATTCTTCTCGCCCTGGGCTTGTCATTGCTGGCTTCCTGCGAATCAGGTTCTGATTCTGGTACGAAGTCTGACACAGTTGGCTGGAATGATTCTCTGGCAACCATTTATATGGAACGGGGCAAAATGATTGCCCAATCCACCTTCCAGACGCTGAGTAGCACACTCACAACCACCATGCAAGCGGAAGGCCCGTCAGGGGCTGTTTCATATTGCCAGCTGGAAGCCTATCCGCTGACAGATTCGCTGTCTGATGCCTATGAAGCCAGCATCAGGCGGACCAGCCATAAAGTCCGAAACCCATCCAATGCTGCCAGCGATTCAGAGCAAGGGATCATTGACAAATACCTCGCAGCGATGGAGGCAGGTAACAAACCTACTCCCGTGGTCAAACCGCATGGACAGGATTATGTACGTTTTTATGCACCAATTATTCTACAGCAACAGTGCGTGGTATGTCATGGTGTACCGGGTGAAAGCTTGACTACTTCCCTTCACAAAGAGATTCTCAAGAAATATCCCAATGACCAGGCTGTCGGATTTCAGGTAGGTGACCTGAGAGGCATCTGGAGCATCACGATGAAACAATCCATGTAAGCAGTACCATGAACACTCAGGAATCTCTCCCCGTCATTCTGTCCCCGATGAATGAAACCAACCGAGCAAATACAGACCGGATCAAAGACATGGCCCGGATGATGAAAACCGTGAGCCACCCCAACCGCCTGGCCATCATTGAGCTACTCGCTGAGCGTGGGCCACTAAAAGTCAAAGAGATTATCGACGAAATTAGCATTAGCCAGTCCAACGCCTCCCAGCACCTCAAAGCACTGGAGGTAATCGGCGTCCTTGATTCACAAAGGGATGGGAAATGCATCGCCTATTCTGTCAGGAAGCAGGGCATCAGGCAGGTTCTTTCCGCGTTGGCCGACTGCGTTGATTGCTGATGCTGCTCACCTCCCTATTTTTTGACTACAAAACAGATTCAAACCAGATGTTTAAGGCTATTAACGATTATTTTAACCGTCCGAAGATGTTCGAAAATCTTTCCCCTGCTGATTTTAAAGAGGCTTTTAATCAAGCTTCAGAGGCAGTGATCATTGATGTACGGAGCCCGGAAGAATTTACCGAGGGCCACATCAAAGGAGCTGTAAACGTGGACATCATGTCCCCTAATTTTCCACACAGAGTGACAACTCTGGACAAATCTAAGCAATACTTTGTGGTGTGCCGAAGTGGTGCCAGAAGCTCTCGTGCCTGCAGTTACCTCGCACAGCAAGGGTTTGACAACCCTGTCAATCTCGCCGGAGGAATGGTGGCATGGAGTAAAGAAAGAATGTGAAACAGGGTCAATCTTGATCGAATCGAAGAGGCTGTTTCAAAAGGGCTAGTCATAACTGCCCAAACGATATGGGGACGTAAAGATCTCTAATCAAGTGGCCTTTGCGGTGGCGATGTGGGAGGATCTCCCGGGCCTGAGACTTATCCCATTGGCATAAACATACCTGCATTGTACTCCAAGCTCAACCAGTCTTCAGGGTAGTAATCCCGCCAAGATTGAATCTGGGGGCACGGCCGTGCCCGGCATTCACGAGGTAGCTTCGCACATATGATTGTGATATGGCTTTCTCAAATGAATTGACAGACCATGCAGATGTGATACTTTCGCGACCAAGCTGAGGCCGGAAAAATCCGCTGGTGAGATACAACCACTCTTTTCCTTCGGATAGCTGATACCGTATCTGAAGATCAGACAGGGAAACTTCCTGCCTAGCAGAAGCCGTTCCTCCCTTGGTAGCCAGAGAAGGAGTATTTTTCACAAAGACATTTCGGGAATCAGGATATAACTGGAATGGGATCTCCACTGTATCCTTCATTGACCGTTTCCAGATAAGTAAGTCCACGGCCGTTGCAGACTTTTGGGTTAGCGCCAAATCCAATCAGCACTTTGAGCATTTTGATTTGGTTGTTTCCGGCGGCAAAATGCAGACAGGTATTACCATCTTCATTGACCCGGGTGATATCCGCGCCAGCTTCGATGAGGACGCTGATGACCTCCTGATGCCCATTCCAGCTGGCAAGTTGGAGCGGGGTGATTCCTCTGCGCATCTCTGCGTCAGGATTTCCACCTGCCTGTAGCAGGATTGATGCAGCCTCAGTGGCCCCTTGTCTGGCAGCCATGTGCAGAGGCGTTTGGCCCTCGATGTTGCGGATTTGCCACTCTGCACCATACCTCAGCAGGGCGCTCACGCATGTTCCGGCATTTTCCCTGGCTGCGACATGGAGAGCTGTCTGGAATGAGAAATCTGGTGAATTGGGATTACCTCCCAGCTCCAGGAGGCGGGTGACTTCTGCCACATCTCCCTGGCTGGCAGCGTGATGAAGGGCTGTCTGACCAGATTCGTCTTTGGAGAGGGTGAGATGTGCCTGCGGTTGCGTTTCCTGTTTGCCCCTTTTGGTTTCTATGGGATTCCCATGAGCTCCCAGGTGCTTTTCCAGCATCTTGAGATCCAGTCCACGCAATTCCCAACCAGTTTCGGGATCATATTCAAACACCCAGGCGTCGGGAACCTCTCCAGCCTGATGACAAGAGGGTTCGATCTCTCCCAATCCCGCTGCTGACAGCCATTTTCGGAGTTCCATTAGCGATTTTTTGTCCTCCGGCAATTGCATCCATCCCAGGGAAAAACAACCCGGCCCGGTGCTTCCGCTGCGAATATGCTCCCCCAGAATGAACAGGTCCAACACCCATGCATCAGACACATCCTCTGGCTCCCAGATACATCCGAACCGGAATATGTCCGGTCTAATGACATCCATGTCACCGTAGCGAATCTGGTAGGAGGGATCCGTGACAATTCCCAGGATATCAAAGGGGCCAATCATATGGGCATCAACTTCGACATACCCCCAGGATAGCGACATCGAAGCGGATGCGGATATCCTGTGCCGGAACTGAGCTGCCCGCAACGGGGACAGTGTGGATCGCTGAGAGGAAAAAACCTGAATATCAGAAGACAAGGTGAGAGAGTAGGCGGAAGAAGGCCGACCAGCTTGCATACAGACGGATGAGTTCAGTCGTGAAAAGGAGCAATACCCAACCTGCCGATATTGTCCCTCAGAGAAAAGAGATGTTGTATGAACTGTCGTTTTTGATGTGCTCCCGGTCAGGCCTCATCCTGCCCCTGCAGGCGCCTGTACAGGTCCGGTATATGTCCAAAGCTTCTCTTAAACAGGCGAATGAAGTGATATGTTGAATTACCAGATGGTATATGCTCATTCATGTTCAACGTGCATACCAACCATAACCAACTACAAACCAATCAATTACAACATGGAAAAATCATACATTCGTGCGTTCATAAAGACCCACTGTTCGTGAGCGGACACTTATAACAAACAGGCAACAGCCAACAGGCAGGTTTGTAGAAGTCCGCCACGCCCCCCAAAAAACCAGTAACTTTATCATCAGTTGTTTACCTTTTGTAAAAATACGTGACTAAGACTCAGAAACATCCAGACCGTGACTATGCCCGATTGGTGGAAGAACTGAAAAATGGCCATCAGGATCGGCTCAGGGAAGTGTACCAGGACCACAGACATGCTTTCATCAGTTGGGCACTGGCACGTTTTTCCTGCCAGGAAGAAGAGGCGAAAGAGATCTTTCAGGATGTGATGCTCGCTTTTTACGAACACGTGATGAACGGCAACATTGATTCTCTCAACAGTCAACTCAGAACCTACCTCTTCGGTATCGGTCGGCTCATGCTGCTGAAGCGGTATCGACAACGCAAACGGCTGGTCAGTCATGAGGAGCACTTCCTGGATAATCGGCTGGCCGAGGAGCAACTGCCCGGACAAGGCATGGAAGAAACAGAGCGGTCAATGGTAGTCAAACGGGCCATCGAAGCCCTTGGTGACAATTGCCGAAAGTTGCTCATCAGCGTGTATTACCAAAAGCTCTCCGGACAGATCATCGCGCAACAACTGGGCTATAAAAATGCGGATGTGGTGAAGTCTCAGAAATCCAGATGTATGAAGGAGCTTCGAAAGCTGGTCAAACAACAATTTGAGCGCGACGAGGTCTAATCTCTAACCACCATGAACAACAAGGAATATCTCTTCGAATTGCTGGACAAACAGGCCACGAATTCTCTCTTGAAAGCTGAATCCGAACAGCTTGGGCAACTGATGCAGGAAGACTGGGCGGCTGAGGTGGTGGGTGAATTTGAATCGATCAGACAGGAACTGATCATGGATGGCAGAGACCATTTGAGATCCAGAATCCGGCAATGGGACGCTGAGATGCCCGGGCACCGACAAGCCGGCATCCTGATTCCGATGTGGATCCGTGCAGTAGTCATGGCCGCTGCTGTTGTGATCCTGGCGGTTATTGTCTGGCCACGACCTTCCATTTCCACCGAGGAGCTTATCGCAGAATTGAGTGCCCCTTACCCCAATGTTCTGATGCCACTGGAGCGGGGAACCCCGACAACTACCGGGCTTCAACAGGCATTTGCCGCCTATGAACAGGGAGAATTTGAGGAATTCGTACAGCTGTATGAACAAGCCGACAGCAGTTCGGCAGACCTGAGTCTCTATCTCGCCAACGCACAGATGGCTTCCGGCAGGCCAGATTCTGCCCTGGCGTTGTTTCGGCACGTCACAGAGGGGGAGAGCAGTTTTT
>CAZLKP010000007.1:20480-25822 GCA_964560095.1 uncultured Bacteroidia bacterium | reverse complement strand
TACCAAGGTTCATTATCCCATTCCCATTCATCTTCAGGAGTCGGCTGCTTACCTGGGATACAAGGAGGGAGATTTTCCGGTTACTGAAGAACAAACCCGAACGATATTAAGTCTGCCTGTCTTTCCTGAACTGAGCGATGAACAGATTCACTATGTCTGTGATGTGATCGCTGAGTATTTTCATCAGGCTTAACCTGTCAAAAGAATCCTAGTGTATATGAAATCTCTCGTAACCGGCGGATGCGGTTTTATCGGAAGTCACTTGGTGGATACCCTTCTGGAACATGGAGATGAGGTTGTGGTTCTGGACAATTTCTCTACCGGCAGACCCCAAAACCTCGCCCACCTAAAAGATCACCCAAAGCTCAGTGTTCATCAGGTTGATATCGGTGAATACGGCATTCTGGATACCTATTTTGAAGGAGTGGATCGAGTGTTTCATCTGGCTGCACTGGCAGATATTGTTCCTTCGATTCAAAACCCCCTGCAGTATCACCGGTCCAACGTGGATGGTACCATCAATGTATTGGAGGCGGCTCGCCATGCAGATGTGAAGCGCCTGGTGTATGCCGCTTCTTCTTCCTGCTACGGGATTCCGGATCACTATCCGACACCGGAAACGGCGGAGATTCGGCCGGAATACCCCTATGCCACCACCAAATGGATTGGGGAGCAGTATGTCCTGAACTGGGGCAAGGTGTATAATATGGCGGTCACATCGCTCCGGTTTTTCAACGTGTATGGCCCAAGAAGCCGTACTTCCGGAACCTATGGTGCTGTGTTTGGTGTTTTTCTGGCTCAAAAACTGAATGGAGAGCCATTTACCGTCGTAGGAGATGGAACACAAACGCGGGATTTCACTTTCGTGACGGATGTGGCAGCAGCTTGCAAGGCGGCTTCAGAGCATGAGGCCGCTATCGGTGAGGTGATGAACATTGGAAGCGGAGGGACATACAGTGTGAACCGCTTGGTCGAATTGCTGGGTGGAGAAAAAGTACACATTCCCAAACGTCCGGGAGAACCTGACTGCACCTTTGCAGATACCACAAAAATCCGGGATCTGATAGGTTGGGAGCCCGTGGTGAGTTTTGAAGATGGTGTGCAAACCATGCTCGATACTATTGACTACTGGCGGGAAGCCCCGCTCTGGACGCCCGACAAAATAGCGGATGCCACCAAAGACTGGTTTAAGTATCTGGGGGAAGACTGATTTTTCCCGAAGTATCCCGGATCTGTCATCAAATTAAACAGAACAGGAAATTCCATTAATTAAATGAGTGGAGTTTCCTATTTTTGTCCCTCATGAAAAATAAGATCGTATCGCTGGAGGTTCTGGCATACAAGATTGAAGAGTTCAAACGGCAGGGGAAAAAGGTTGCCCACTGTCACGGTTGCTTTGATCTGCTGCATCTTGGCCATATCAAACATTTTGAAGCGGCCAGGAAAGATGCGGACATTCTGGTCGTAACACTGACCCCGGACCATTTTGTGAACAAAGGACCGGGTCGGCCGGTATTTCACGAGCAAATGCGGGCCGAAAGTATTGCCTCTCTCGAAGTGGTGGAATACGTGGCCATCAACCGCTGGCCCACTGCCATTGAACTCCTGAAGATGATCCAGCCCGACTACTATGTCAAAGGGCAGGACTACCGCAATTTTGCAGAAGATCTTACAGGAAATATCGCCAAAGAGGTGGAAGCCGTACGCTCAGTAGGTGGGGATATATACTTCACTGACGAAGTTACCTTTTCCTCTTCCAAACTCATCAATGAAAATTTCAGTCCGCACTCTGAAGAAGCTCAGGAATTTCTGGTGGGCCTGAAAAACAAGTACAGTGCAGATGATATTGTCGCCGAAATAGAAAAACTGGCCAACCTGAGGGTGCTGGTGATCGGAGACACGATCATTGATGAATACCACTACGTAGATACACTTGGCAAATCCTCGAAATCTCCAACGCTTTCCACCAAATTCCAGGAGGCGAAAAACTTTGCCGGTGGGGTATTGGCCATTGCCAACCACCTCAATGAATTTGCCGGAAAAACAGAGTTAGTCACTGTGCTGGGGCAGGAGAATGACCAGATGGATGTCATTGGCCCGAATCTGAACCCTGAAATCGACACCCATTTCTTTTACCGGGCAGACGGACCCACGCCGACCAAGCGCCGCTACCTGACCCGATTCCAGCATGCCAAAATTTTCGAGGTGACATTCATGAATGATCATTACCTGCCCGAACCAGTAGAATCCGAGATTATTCAATTTCTCGAAAAGCGTATCCAGGAAGTGGATGTGGTGCTGATTGCTGACTTTGGCCACGGGATCATCACGCCCGCAATTCAAAAATTTCTTTCAAATACCAATGTGTTTGTTGCTGTGAACGCCCAGACAAACTCCAACAATTACGGCTATAACTACATCACCAAGTATCGTCACTGCGACTACATTTCGATTGATGAAAATGAGGTGCGTCTGCCTTTTGGTGATCGCTATGGAGATCTGGAGGATCTGATCGAGCGGCTTGTCGGGATCACGGAATGCAGCAAAATTACCATCACACTCGGCGGCAAAGGCGCCAGGTATTATCACGATGGAACCTATTATCACGCACCTGCCATGGCGACCAGCGTGGTTGATTCTGTTGGTGCCGGAGATGCCGTTCTGTCGGTCGGCTCTCTTCTGGCCTACAACAAGTGCAACCCGGAGATTAAGCCTTTTATTGGTAATTGTGTTGGTGCATTGGCTGTTCAAATCATTGGAAATCAGCGCCCGGTCACCAAGGTAGAACTAAACAAGATGATCAGCCATATGCTCAAATAGCATCGTCGAATTAGATCCATGTTGCTATGAAAAATCCTCAAACGACTACGACAAAGATGAATCACACAGAGAGCTTCCTACATCGATATTTCTCGGATTTTCAGGCTGCCGTGGACCACATGGAGGCAGATTGGGATGGGAAATCTGTTTCTATGGCGGAAGCCGTGGAAGCGGTCAAAGACACGCTCCAGGAATTGCAGGACAACAATCGGAAAATGATGATCATCGGGAATGGTGGCAGTGCGGGTGTGGCCAGTCACATGGCCATAGATTTCTGGAAAAATGCCGGTGTTCGTTGCCTCACCTTTAATGACGGTGCCCTGCTTACCTGCCTGTCGAATGACTACAGCTACGAAGAGGCATTTGCTTATGCAGTGAATCAATTTGGTGACGAAGGCGACATGCTTATTTCCATTAGTAGTTCCGGGAATTCACAAAATATTCGCCAGGCATCCCAAACAGCCCTTGACAAAGGGATGACAGTGGTGACTTGTTCAGGGTTTCAGCCTGACAACCCTCTTCGCGCCATGGGCCATGTCAATTTCTGGGTGCCATCTTTCTCTTATGGGTTTGTGGAAACCATTCATCAGCTTATCATTCACTCCCTACTCGATGCCAAGATGTATGTAAATGACCGGGTGGATATTTTTCAGAAGAATACCCCGATGTAGGGGCATTATTCCAGTCGAGAAGTACTCACCGGATTTAGTATATTGAATTCCCGGATTCCTGCTTCCTCCGGGATCTTTACCTTGTCAATCTGGCCCGGCAATTCCTTCTTGAGTTTGAGCAGGGAAACATTTTCTACATGTGCTGTGTGGGGAAACATATCTACCGGCTGCACTTTCAGCACCTCGTAGTAGTCGCTCATCATGGCGATGTCTCGGGCCTGGGTGGAGGGTTTACAACTCACATAGATGATCCAGGGAGCCTGGATCTCAATCAGTCGCTGAATGACCTGGGGAGCTATGCCTTGTCTTGGCGGATCGGCTACGATGACATCAGGTTTGCCTTCTTTCTGAATCAAGTCGTGGGTCAATAGATCTTTCATGTCTCCGGCATGAAAAGAAAAGCCGTCTGTCAGGCCATTTTCTGATAAATTATCCCGTGCATCCTGCACAGCTGATTCGACATACTCAATGCCTACCACTTTCTCTGCCCAAGGCTTCAGGTAAATCCCGATGGACCCCGTGCCACTGTACAGGTCATATAACGCCGATGTCTTCTGATCATCTCCGCCGATAGCTTCATGCAAAAACTGCTTGACCACATCATAGAGCACTTCTGCCTGTTTGGGGTTGGTTTGAAAGAATGAAGTTGGCCGAATCCGGAATCGCCAGGGGCCAATGGTCTCCTTCAGGTATTCACTGCCCTTGAGTATTCGCGGCTCCAGATCGGTGTAGAAGTTGTTTTTCTTTTCGTTGAGGAACCATACCTGATGCGTGATTTCGGGAAACAACTCCTCCAGGTGGGAAAATATGTTCCGCACATCTTTCGGTCGGTCCTGCCCCACGATCAGCATGACCATCAGCTCGCCCGTAGCTGCTGAGGTTTTAAATGCCAGCTCGCGGAGAAATCCGGTATGATTTCGCTCGTCGTAAAATTCATAGCCATTTTCCAGGCAAAACGCCCGTACTTCATTCCGAATCCTGTCACAAATGCCGCAATGGAGCAGGCAGGTCTCAATGTTGATGACCTTGGAAAAGGAACCGGGCTTGTGGTAGCCCAGGGCTCGCCGGTCAGAGTCTTCGGGTTCGGTAGCCGGATCGACAATCCACCGATCGGTACTGAAAGAAAACTCCGTTTTATTTCGATAGTGGAAAATGGGCTCCGATCCCACAATCGGGAGGAATTCTCCTGGTTCTATTTTGGCAATCCGTCGAAAGACTTGTATGACCTGATTGGTCTTGAATTCAAGTTGAGCTTCGTAGGTCATGTGTTGCCATTTGCAACCTCCACACAGATCATGATGCTGACAGGCTGCTTCAATTCGTTTGCCCGAGGGAGAAATCATCCGCTCAATTCTGCCTACGAGCAACTTCTTTTCCTTGCGATAGACGTGCACATCAGCGATATCACCTGGCACTCCGCCTTCCACAAAGACGACCTGATTGTCGTGCCTGGCTACGGCACGCCCATCCGTGGCTGCATCCAGAAGTGTCATCTCTGCAGTGAAGGGGTTTATTCTTCTTCTTTTTCTTCCCATGGGGCGAAAATACATTTTTCCCTATCTTCAACCATCAAACAACATTTCCACGACCATGCCCAGATTTCTGCTTCTGGTTTTCTGTTTCATTCCGATTTTTCTGCCTGCACAAACCATCATAGATCCGTTCGAAGATGGCAATTTTTTGAATCCTTTGTGGATAGGTGATACACTGGAATTCACCCATGATCAGGGGGAGCTTCAGACCAACGGACCATCGGCGTCGGCGACATTGAGTATGGCTACCCAGGGTATATCCGGTATGGAGCTGGAATGGCGGATCTCGTTGAATTATCCGTTTGCACCCAGTTCCGCA
>CAZLKP010000007.1:0-20470 GCA_964560095.1 uncultured Bacteroidia bacterium | reverse complement strand
CGCAAACTATCTGAGATTGTATTTGTCCTCTGACTCTGCGAATCTGGAAGGGGATCTGCAGGGCTATTTTCTGCAGGTCGGTGAATCAGGGAGCAGCGACAGCTATGACTTGTTTCGTCAGGATGGTGACACCGACGTAAAAATCATCGATGGCATCGACGGCAATGCATCATCAGGGATTCAGGATCAGGTTCGTATCAGAAGGTCTACAGCGGCCGAATGGACTCTGGAAACAGATGATGGATCCGGCCAATGGACATTGCAGGGTACTGCCAGTGATAACACCTTCAATATAGGTGGATGGGTGGGATTGATGGTTCGGCATTCCAGCACCCGTAATCAGTCCTTTCGATTCGATGATCTCTATGTGGGCTCCTGGGATCTGGATACCACCCCACCCGATTTCTCATCGGTTGCGGCTACGGGAGAAAATGAACTTCTGGTGTCGTTTTCTGAGGCAGTGGACAGCCTTAGCATGGTAAATCCAGCCAACTACCAGGTGGATCAGGGGATCGGTTCGCCTTTTCTGGCTCAATGGCAATCTTCTTCAGTCGTATTGCTGGAGTTTTCAACCACCTTCATGGATGATCAAGCCTATCAACTCACCGTGACCGGCATCCGGGATCCAGCCGGCAATCAGGTTGCTCTGGGCGGAATTACCTCAGCGTTTACCTATAATGCCCCGATCCAATTTGTCAAGGGAATGGTCCGGTTTAACGAGATCTTTTACGATCCCACGCCTTCCGTAGGACTCCCGGATGCTGAATATCTCGAACTGGTTAATCGTTCAGATGAGTTCCTCAATATGGCAGGCTGGACCATTGGCGAGGCTCTTGGTGGAGGTGGCACCCTGGATTCCGTGATCCTGGATCCCGGTGGGTATTTGCTGGTAATTGATAACAATGATACGGCGCTGTTCTCGGCTACTTACAAAACCACATCCACTCCCTGGCTGACCCTGACCAATAGTGGCCGTACGCTGTATCTCAGCGCACCTGACGGAACGCTGGTGGATTCGGTTTCTTACAACCCGAATTTCTTTTCCGAAAAATTCAAAGCTGATGGCGGCTATTCCCTGGAACTGATCAATCCGAACAACGCCTCATGTCCTCCCTTGATCAATTGGGATGGATCGGGAGATCCGTCTGGCGGCACACCCGGGGCTGCTAATTCCTTGTTTGATTCCCTCTACAATCAGGTCATCCCGGATATTGTCCAGGCGAATGTGGTCTCCGATAATGAAATTGATCTTTGCTTTAACTTCCCTATGTCCAGAAGCAATCTGGAAGATCCTTCCCTGTATGTGCTGGAGGGATTTGCAGCTCCGGACGAAGTGTTTGTGAATGGATCGCTGGCTCAATGTGTCACCTTGTTTTTCGGAGGAATTATCCCTGAAGGCCAGGCCTATACACTTCGGGTTTTCAACCAGAGCTCCTGCTTTAATAACAGCTTTCAGGAACGAACCATCGGGCTGATTCGCGGGTTGGAAGCCTTGCCAGGTGATGTGCTGATCCACGAGTTTATGCCTGATGAAAGTCCGTCGCAAGGGCTGCCCGAAGCGGAATTTGTGGAGATCTATAATACTTCCGGGAAATACCTGAATCTCAACCAGGGAGCTATCTCAGATGGAGGCACCCTTCAAGCCTGGGGGAATCTTCAGCTAGCGCCTGATGAATTTGTCATATTAGTGGATCGGGATGACTCGGTACTTTTTGCGCCATTTGGAAAAGTCGTCACCGTGGAAGGATTGCCGTCCCTGAACAATTCGGCGGATCAGATCCAACTGTTCAATGAAGTAGGCACACTCCTGGATGAGATCCGATATGATGACTCTTGGTATCGGGATGGGCAAAAGGCGGAAGGAGGCTGGTCCATCGAAAAGATCAACCCCAGCCTGTTTGGCTGTAACCTGCCGGAGAACTGGCGGGCCAGCAAAGCCTCCCTCGGAGGGACACCGGGTGCTGCCAATTCTGTGGCGGGGACCTATGAGGACACAGAGGGGCCGAAATTGGTTTCTGTAGGGTTTGAAGATGCCCAAACCATTCTTCTCCAATTCGATGAAGAACTGGGAGACACAGTCGAAACGGTCAGTAGTTATCTCTTGCAGTCGCAAGGACTGGAGCCCCTTGTAGCCACCCGCACAGCAGATAAACAGGGCGTTTTTCTGCTGTTTGATCAGGAAATTCCGATCAATGTAGTCCTGACGCTGGTGATGAAAGATCTCGCAGATTGTACGGGGAATGTGTATGCTGACTCAGTGGTATTGGGTAGGCCGATCACGGCAGAACCGGGAGATATTCTGCTGAGTGAAGTGCTTTTTAATCCATTTTCTGGGGGGGCCGATTTTGTGGAGGTGTATAATGCTTCTGCCAATATTCTGGATTTACAGGAATTATCTTTAGGTGAAATAATGCCGGGTACTGACTCGATTTTCAACGCCGACCCGGTGAGTGCCAGCTCAGTTTTGCTTCTTCCGGGCGAGTACCGTTGTCTCACCAGTGATATTGCTTTTCAAACATCGACGTATTTACCGCCTGCGGATGCCCGCTTTCATGAGATGCGTGGTTTCCCCACCTATGACGACAGGGAGGGAGAGGTGGTTTTGTTTACGAATAGTGGGAGAATCCTGGAGAGATTTCGGTACCTGGATGATTATCATTATTCGGACCTGCGAGATGATGACGGCATTTCGCTGGAGCGCTTGTCCTTTTCTCTTCCAGCCAACCAGCCCGACAATTGGCATTCGGCTGCGAGCACGGTACGGTTTGCCACCCCAGGCTATGCCAATTCGCAGGCGCAGGGATTTGCTGCTTTGGAAGAGCCGGTGACTGTTTCGCCCAGGGTGATCACACCCGATGCGGATGGCATCGATGATCTGCTGAATATTTCCTACGATTTTTCAGACCCGGGGATGAATGCGCAGGTGACCATTCTGGATCGGGCGGGCCGACCGGTGAAGGTCATCCGGCAGCAGGAGCTGCTGGGCACTGGGCCGGGGACATTTTTCTGGGACGGCAGAATGGCCAATGGTCAAAAGGCTCCGATTGGAGCCTATGTGCTGTTATTTGAGGTCACCAACCAGCAGGGAGGTGCGCGCGAGATTTACAAAAAAGCGTTTGTGGTGGGAAGCTGATATCTGCCAAAAACAGAAGGGGGAATACATCAGCCAGCGCTGTCATTTGCTAAAGCTTGCACATGTCACCCTGAATTAATCTTGCATCTCCCATCTCACTTTTCAAAAAAACTCTTCTTTCGGAAATCCGTTAGCACACTGTATCTTTATCACGCACCTAAAGTCCTCCTCGACTTTGGGCCTTTTCTGTTTATAAATTCACGATTTCGTGCACATAGACGACATCCTTCACGTTTACCAGGATCACCCCGAACTCGGGCAGTTTGCAGAAGCTATCAAGTCCCATCAGGGTGGAAAATTCCAGATCCGGAACATGGCTGGTTCACAGGACGCGCTGCTGGTGGCCGCACTATGGCGAATTTTCCAGCGCAATGTGCTGGTTGTGTTGAACGACAAAGAGGAGGCTCTCTACTTTCAAAACGATCTCAAAACCCTCATGCCCAAAAAAGAGGTGCTCCTTTTTCCGGCTTCCTACAAGCGGCCCTACCAGATTGAGGAGGTGGATAATGCCAATGTTCTGCAGCGCGCGGAGGTTCTGAACGAGCTCAACCACACCAAAAGCGGCCGACAGGTTGTGGTTACTTTCGCTGAGGCACTCAACGAGAAAGTGATTAACAAACGTACCCTCGTTCAGAATACACTCGAAATCAAGGAGAGTGAAAACTGCGGAATGGATTTCATCGTGGAGACGCTGGAAGCCTATGGGTTCGAAATCGAAGATTACGTCTATGAGCCCGGGCAGTTTGCGGTTCGTGGGGGCATTCTGGACATGTATTCCTTTGCTCATGAGGTTCCCTACCGAATTGAGTTTTTTGGGGAGGAAATTGAGAGCATCAGGACCTTTGATCCTGTGACCCAGGTTTCGGAGCAAAAGGTGAAAAGAGTTTCATTGATTCCCAATATTCAGCGCCATTTGCTGAAAGAAGAAAAGATTTCCTTCCTGGATTATATCCCGGAATCAACGGTGGTTTTTACCAAAAGTGTTCCTTTTATTGAGGCTGATCTGGAACGACTTTTTACCAAGGCTGAAGCGCTTTTTGGTCAATTGTTGGAGCAAAGTGGGGGAGCAGCCACCAGCAAGGAGCCCCAAGACCTGTACTACCATCCCGATCAGTTTCGGGCGGAGCTCAAACGCTTTTCAGTGGTGGAAATGAACAATCAGAATTATTATAAGGTCCAGCAGGAAGCGCTTGAATGGCCCGGCCAGCCCCAGCCATCTTTCCATAAGGAGTTCCATCTGTTGGCTGATCACCTGAAGAACAATCATGGAGAAGGAATCCGGAATCTCGTACTGTCAGACAGCGATTCGCAAATCAAGCGGCTGACAGAAATCTTCGAGGAAGTCGATCCGGCTGCAAAGTTTGACGGAGTAAAGGGGGAGTTGCACGAAGGGTTTTTGGATCAGAAGCTGGGAATGGCAATTTACACAGACCACCAGATCTTTGATCGCTATCATCGGTATAAATCCAAGGGCGACGAGAAACGCTCACAGGCCCTCACCCTCAAAGAACTGCAGGAGCTTTCTCCGGGAGATTATGTGGTTCACGTCCATCATGGTATTGGCAAATTTGCTGGCCTGCATAGCATCGAGGTAGGAACCCACCGCCAGGAAGCAGCCAAAATCATTTACCACAATGGTGATGCGATTTTCGTCAATGTGAATGCCCTCCATAAAATTTCCAAATACACCGGAAAAGAAGGCACCCAACCTAAACTCCACAAGTTGGGCTCACCCTCCTGGAGTAAAGCCACTTCTAAAACCAAAAAACGGATCAAAGAGCTGGCCTTTGATCTGGTATCGCTGTACGCCAAGAGAAAAGCTAGTCCCGGGCATGCCTACACCGGTGATAATTATCTGCAGCGCGAATTGGAAGCCAGTTTCATGTATGAAGATACTCCCGACCAGGAGAAGGCAACTGAGGATGTGAAAACAGATATGGAGAAGCCCCACCCCATGGACCGACTCATTTGTGGGGATGTGGGCTTTGGGAAAACCGAGGTAGCGATACGTGCTGCCTTCAAGGCGGCCATAGACGGAAAGCAGACGGCGATTCTGGTGCCTACGACCATTCTTGCAGTTCAGCATTACAAAACTTTCTCTAGCCGCCTGGCAGACATGCCGGTTACGGTCGATTACATCAACCGGTTTAAAAGCACTGACCAGCAGCGTCAAACCCTTGAGCGGGTCGAAAAGGGAGAGGTGGATATCCTCATCGGAACCCACCGGATCGTGTCGAAAGATGTGAAGTGGAAAGAGCTCGGGCTCCTGATCATTGATGAGGAGCAGAGATTTGGCGTGAATGTGAAGGAAAAACTCAAGACCCTTCGAGCCGAAATTGACACCCTCACCCTCACAGCGACTCCGATTCCACGAACCTTGCAATTTTCCCTGGCCGGAATTCGGGATCTCTCGGTCATTTCCACACCACCGCCCAATCGGCAACCAATCGAAACGTTGGTGACAGGATTCGCACCGACCATGCTTCGGGATGCCATTTCCTACGAGCTCAAGCGCGGAGGGCAAGTATTTTTCATTCACCCCAGGGTCAAAGACATTGAAGAAGTTGCTTCCGCCATCAAAAAGCTTGTACCAGATGCCCGCATCGGGATCGGTCACGGACAGATGACCGGCAAGCAGCTGGAGAAGACCATGGCCGATTTTATTGAGGGTTTCTTTGACATTCTCGTGGCCACCACCATTGTCGAGTCCGGGCTGGATATTCCCAATGCTAACACCATCATCATCAATGAGGCTAACAAATATGGCCTTTCGGAACTACACCAGATGCGGGGCAGGGTAGGGCGATCCAACCGGAAAGCCTTTTGCTACCTGCTGGCACCGCCCGAAATATCACTTACCCAAGACGCCCGCAAACGCCTGAAAGCCATGGAAGAATTCTCCGATATCGGAAGTGGATTTCACATTGCTTTGCGAGACCTGGATATCCGTGGGGCTGGTGATCTGCTGGGAGGTGAACAAAGTGGCTTTATCACAGAGATTGGCTACGACATGTACCACAAAATTTTGGATGAGGCCATTCGCGAGCTGAAGGAAGAGCACTTTTCGGATCTCTTTCAGGAAGAGATCAAAGAGCAGAAGAAGATCTTTGTGGAAGACTGCAAGATCGATCTGGATCTGGAGATTCGTCTGCCAGAGAATTATCTGCCTCGGATTCCGGAACGTCTGAAGTACTACCGCCGGATTGCCGGTGCCGAAAAAGAAGAAGATCTTCGTTCAATTCAACGCGAAATGATCGACCGTTTTGGGCCGATGCCGCGACCTGTGCTGGCGTTGTTTGATGCTACGAGGATTCGAGAAACAGCCAAACGGATAGGGGTGGAGCGGGTGTTGTTGAGAGACAATGTTCTCCGAATGTATTTCGTCTCCGACCCACAGTCGCCGTTTTTTCAGTCTCCGGTGTTTGGAAAAATCATTGAGTATGTGCAGACCTATTCAGCCAAAGTAAAGCTGAAAGAATCCCCCAAGTACCTTTCCCTGATTTTTCGCGACACCAACAGCATCAAGAAAGTGTTGGAGAAAATTGGCGATTTACATGCGTTTGTGACCCGGGAAACGGAGGTTGCGGAGACCTTTTAGAAATCCGGATAATCTTCAGTCTGGTGCTGGCTTTTTCGTAGATTGCAAACCATGAACCAAGTACCCGCATTCAAGATGCTTACCCGATTATCGGCTCTGATTGCCGGATTTGTTTTGTCGATTTCGTCCTGTGCTCCGATCATTACCAAACACCGCATGGCCATTAGTCATGAGACGATACCCTGTCCCGATTCTATTCGAACGACCTGCATGTTGGTCAAAATTGACACCATGGATGAATGGCAGCCCTGGCCCATGGCAAAGCCCATTTTCGACTTCGATTATCAGCTGGGGTATTCCTATGATCTAGCAGTTGAAGAAGTTCAGAAACGAAACAAAAAAACGCCCCCATGGTGGCGGTTGGTAGAAGTGATGTCCAAAGAAGAATATACCCGTAAGACCCCGCGTGTGGTGGGAACCAAATGGACGCTCCGTGAATACGGACCATCCCAGGAGATGGTACCCGTTCCTGAAGGCGTTTTTGTGACACTCAACTTTGCAGATTACGGGTCCATCTCCGGTAATTCCGGGTGCAACCGTTTTTTTGCCGAAGCTTCCTTTCCCGATTCCGATCGCATATCTGTGTCTAATCCTGGTTCTACCCGCATGATGTGCTCAGAACCAGAGGGTATCATGGAGGTTGAGCGTGAATTTCTTTCCATCCTCCAGGACGCCCAATCCTATCACATGCAGCGGGAAGTGCTCACAATTTTGTGTGAACGGGATCACAGACTCATTTTTGATCAGGTGCTGGAATGAAATACATCTGGATTTTCGCGATCACGTTGGTTTGGATTTGGACAGGATGCGAAGATGTCCCTTCTTCATCCTCCGCTACGACTGATATGCCTCAACAGGCGCGCAGTATCCTCACCGAATCTATGGATGGGATCATTATCCCCGCAGTAGGTGGCGGCACACTGTACCGCTGTTCTACAGCCGAGCCGGTTGTATTTTCGGATAGCAAAGAAATCCTGAGGAAATCCCTTCCGGATACTGTGCCATACGGTGCCACCCTGGTAGGCACTCTCGAGCTGGCCGTTTCCAGAAATGGGGAAGGATTTGAACTGAAATCCGTGGGAGTCGTCACCGAACAGTGGTGGAAATCTGAATGCATTATGGTCCAGCATCTTCAGGCATTAGGCAATGAACCCGGCTGGGAACTTCGAATTGATCCTCCGAATGAATTGGTGTTGAAAACCAATTATGGGATGGAAGAATCGGCCTTTCCGTTTGTTTTGCCAAAATATGAAATCGGCAGGTGGACCTACGATGTCGTTGTGGGCATGGGAGAAAACGCCGACAGCCTGAGCATTACCATTACAGATAAGCCTTGCCAGGACAACATGGCCGGAAATACCTTTCCGATGACGGCACAGGCCAATCTCAACGGGGATCAAATGGAAGGTTGCGCCCGTGACCTCTCCGATGCTCCCCAAATCCGCTAACAGTATGGAGAGTATCTCTCCTGCAGATTGGTTTTCAGGGATGGATCTCGATTGGACGGTCTATGCCCTCATTGTTGTGGCAGGTATCGGTACTGGAATCATCAATACACTTGCTGGCAGCGGATCGTTGGTCACACTGCCCATGTTCATTTTTTTGTGCGGACTTCCTCCGACTGTGGCCAATGGCACCAACCGTGTCGGTGTGCTGATTCAGTCACTGGTGGGTATTCGGGGATTTCAGAAATCAGGTCAACTACCGACAAAATATGTGGAATGGCTGGCCATCCCCGCCATTCTTGGAGCGATTCTCGGGGCGCAGGCTGCTGTGGAGATGGACGAAGACATGATGAACATGGCCATTGGGGGTCTGATGGTTTTCATGCTGGGAGTGTTGTTGCTGAACCCGAGACGATGGATCAAAGTTGGGGAGGCCAATCCTGAGAACAGCAAAAAACCGCTGTCGGTGATCGTCTTTTTTTTGATCGGTATCTATGGCGGGTTCATTCAGGCAGGAGTGGGCATTTTCCTTCTTGCTGGATTGGTCCTCTCCGCCAAATATAGCCTGACCGCAGCCAACGGTGTCAAACTGCTATTGGTGTTTTTGTTTAACCTCCCAGCTATTATCAGCTTCATCTGGGCCGGACAGATGCATCTGGGGTTTGGTTTGTTGATGGCTGTCTTTCAGTCGATCGGAGCTGTGATCGGGGTGAAACTGGTCTCAGTGGTTCCTAACATCAACACCTGGATTCATCGGCTATTAATCGTGATTGTTCTGCTCTCCGCCATCAAATTTATCTCGCTGGCATTTACCTGATTGTTGATTCGCGAAAAGATGAATGTACTTGTCGTATCCAGTAAAGATCCGGGATGGTATGGCACTCGGTTTGTTTCACGTCCAACGTATTCCATGTGTGATTAGCGACCTGTTGTTTTTGATTCTTGTTGAATGAACCGAAGTGTATGTTCAGGCGTTTACTGTTCATCTTAGCTGTTTCTCCCTTTTTCCTCACCTCTTGTATGATTGATGATCCCGGGACCATCTCGGAGGATCTTCATCGGCAATATGCCCTGACAGAGTATCTGGAAATAGCCTCACCGACGGGTGATATGAGCCATTATCAATTCCCATCAGCTGCACGCCTGGATTTGATTCCCCAGGATCCCCGAAATCCCTTGACGGTAGCCAAGGTGGAATTGGGACGTCAACTGTATCATGATACGGGCCTGGGCATTCATCCAGTAAAGGTGAAAAGTGAATACACCTACTCCTGTGCCTCCTGTCACCATGTTGATGCAGGTTTTCAGGCCGGCAGGAAACAAGGGATCGGAGAAGGTGGGCTCGGTTTTGGCGTGCGAGGCGAAGGCCGGGATATCAATCCGGAATACCGCTCTGATGAGATCGATGTACAACCCATACGCACCCCTTCCGCCTTGAATGTCGCCTATCAGCGGGTGATGCTGTGGAATGGGCAGTTTGGTGCGACGGGGCCCAACAAAGGAACTAGAAATCAGTGGAAGCAAGGTACGCCCCTGGCCGCGAATTATTTGGGGTATGAAGGGGTAGAAACCCAGGCGATTGCTGGGATGGATGTGCACCGAATGGGTGTGGACTCCGCCTGGGTGGCCGGTATGGGATACAAGAATCTGTTTGATGATGCCTTCCCGGAATGGGCGCCCAATAGTCGATATACCCGAGAAGGTGCAGGGCTGGCTATCGCAGCTTATGAAAGAACCCTTCTGGCACAGGAGGCCCCTTTTCAGCGGTGGTTGGCCGGAGATAAGCAAGCAATGACAGAACAACAGGTCAAGGGAGCCATGCTCTTTTTTGACAAAGCCCACTGTGTCACTTGCCACACCGGCCCGGCACTTAACAGTGAATCTTTTCATGTGCTGGGTATGAATGACCTTGATGGTCCCGGGATTTATGGAGAAGGAATGGACGATAAAACGCCCCTGGGGCGTGGCGGGTTCACCGGTCGAGAGCATGACAATTACAAATTCAAGGTGCCTCAACTCTACAACCTCAAAGACTCTCCGTTTTTCGGCCATGGAGGCAATTTTGAAAGCATTCGTGAAGTCATTGAGTATAAAAACCGTGCTGTGCCGCAAAATCCGGATGTGCCTGCCGCCCTGCTGGATCAACATTTTGTCCCACTCCATCTCTCTGAGGAAGAAATTGATCAAATTACTGCTTTCATTAGTGAAGGCCTCTACGACCCCAATCTTCGTCGTCACGTGCCCGAATATGTCATTTCTGGATTCTGCTTTCCCAATGCAGATCAGCGATCTAGAGAAGATCTGGGGTGTTATTAACCGTCATTCCGTGTGGGCGGATTGCAATTCGCCCACACGAAAAAACCAGCAATCCGCCCACACAGAGAATCGATATTTTGCCACCTGGGCAGTTGAGGATCGCATGAAACGATCAGCCCAGTTGAAGAGCATGATGTCACCTTCCCTGAAAGTGATTCGCATGCACTCCGATGGCGTCAATGGGGTGGAAATGTACAACCGGGACAAGTTTATTCGGTTTTTGCTGGTGTTTGGCCAGAAAAGACTAGAAAGTACTGGAAACAACCTATGACAACGGGCTGCTGACCCATTTGAGATTTGTTTTGAGGAATTGATGGTTACGAAAAACAGAGCATTGGACATACCAGGTGGAGAATGATGGAGGAAATGGCTCCTGATAACGGGTTGGCGTTTGCTGGCCTTCCCGCTGTTGACGCAGTCGAGCCTGGATCGCCAGGTCCAAAATGCTCCGGATCCGCAAGCTGCGTTGACGGCCCCCACTGTTTCACCAGGGCAGATGGAAAATTTCTCTCAACGTGGCCTTGAGAAGATATCTGAATGCCTGGCGCTGAGATCATAAAAGATATCGGTGAAGTCCACCTGTTGAAGCATCCGAATGGCACGGTGGATGTTGCCCATTTCATACTCCAAACTGGCCAGACAAAATCTGGTCACATTGTCCCGGAAATCTTCCTGGATGGCAGGTCGGATGTCAGCTAAAAAACCCCTGCACCAGGCAAATTCCTGTAACCGGATCGCGAATTGCTTTCTCGGGCCTGGATACGACCGCCTCCCCCGGATACTGGAAAGGGATCATCGTGAGTGGTGATGTGGACTTTCGCTATGTCAACGGCCGGGGGGCCAAACCCTTTTTTTGCCTGTACAACGGTGGTTATGGTCTCACTTCCATCCGTGGCTGTTTTTTCGCCAGAAATGACACTGCCATTTTCTATGACTGCAAAGCCAACGACTCCCTCAGGATCCACCGGTCTGAATTCTTTTACAACAATATGGGTGTTGTGGCAGATTCCAACACGGTGATTGACCGATGCTTCCTGCACGACAACCAAAAAGCCATTGTGGCCCGACGGGCCTCCATCTACAAAAACCGCCTCTCCTGGAACGATGTCGGACTTATCAGTGGTAATTGCCGGGTTGTGCACAACCGTTTCTTCGATAATACCCTTGGGATCACCCAAGCCAGTAGTTTTGTGGCGTTGAATCGATTTTTGGACAATCTTCGACTACTGATGTGAGCACCTCTGCTTCACAAAAAATACCCGCTTACTGGCAGGTGTATCCGAATCCGACAGAGGGAAGCCTCTACCTCGACTGGCACGGCGATGCCCCGGATCTGATTGAACTCACCGACCTGATGGGTAGAACACTTGCCTCCCGACAAACCAACCAGGCAGCTCAAACCATCTGGGATCTCCACGCTTTCCCCAGCGGTGTTTACAGCCTTCGCATTCGCAAAGGAGAAATGGCCTGGGCCCAAACAATTATCATCAGTCGTTCGTGCAGTTACAGATAGAAAACCTGCTGCCAGGTAGCCTCCGGGGGAGGCTGCCTTTTTTTTGTGCTGGGCATATCTACGTTCTAAAAGGTTCAAGTCCTGAATGCAACTAGACGAACGATCACCTCCTCAATTGATCAGCCAAGATCCCGGGCCAGAAAGTCTCGGATCAGAGAATCTGAGTGCCCGAAAAAAGCATCGGGATTGCCGGAGAAATGAATCAGGCCTTCGTGGAGAAAGGCCACCTGGTCTGCTACATGTTTGACTAGCTGCAGGTCATGTGTAATGATCAGGTTGCTTTGTGGGGCATGGGCAGAGAGGGAAGTAATCAGCTCATCAATGCGACCAGCATTGATGGGGTCCAGGCCGGTGGTTGGCTCATCATAAATCAAATACCGGGGTTGATGAATGACAGCACGGGCAATTCCCACCCGTTTTTGCATACCACCGGAGAGCTGTTCCGGATATTTGTCCAGTACCGTCTCGTCGAGTCCGACCTGCTGTAGGGTTTCCAGCACGCGGGCCGTTACCGTATCGTTATCTATGCCGGATTCGTCCAGCTTGAGGCCCACATTCTCCCGGGTAGTCAGCGAGTCAAACAGAGCATTTCCCTGAAATACAACACCAAACTGATCATAAACACGATGCCGATCTGTAGCTCTCAGGCCGAGGACAGATTGTCCGTTGACGAAGATGGATCCGGAATCGGGTTGTTCCAACCCCAGAATCAACCGGGCAAGAACAGATTTTCCCGAGCCGCTCCGACCCACCAGGCAGAGATTGCCAAGGTCAGGAATCTCCAATGACACACCGTTGAGGACAACCCGCTGTCCGAAGCATTTGTGTACATCGTGTAGTTGAATCATGATTCACCGGTAAGCTTGTGGAAGGTGAGCCACCATTTCTCAGGAATGTCATCATGCCTGGCGAATTCGTAGTCCTCTTTGGTACAGGCGACTAACCGGGTTTTGGGGCTGGGCTCCCCGATGGAGTCGGAAAAGGGAACTTCCATCCACCACCGTTCGCTTCTGGGATGAAGGAAGAAGTCGATTCTGGAGATGCCGGCTTTGAGTTGTACAGAGTATCGGGTGAGATTGCTCCGATCGGGTAGGGGCTCGTCATCGAACCGCTGGTAGCAACCATCCAGGAAATACCAGCTGGTGAGTGCAGCCAATCGGCAGGTTTGTCGTCGCCGATCAGCATCGGGGTTCCAGCCGGTCACAGAGAAGCTCCCGATGTGATGGCCAAGGCTACTGTACCGGGCCAGTCGGCAAAATTCCTCCGCGGTGAATCCTCCCGGAGAAAGAACGGAAGCTCCGGGTGCATCAGAGGCACGCACAGAAGACAGATCGGCCATAACAGCATGAGCGGTGCGGAGGGACGGTTCGGCCAGCTCCACATGGTTCATTAACTGGCCATATCGAAGGGCGGCAAAATGCCGTCTTTTCAACCAGGCCAGCTGCTCATGGCTCACGAAGTAGCGCTGATGGCCCAACTGGGTAAATTCGAACAACCAGTCGGGTACATCCTTCAGTAGAGCGTGCTGGAAACTCTGAGAATCACACAGAAACTCACTATCGAGCAGATGAAGCTGTGAGCCGATATGAACAAGTTCCATGGGGGTCTCACTTCCTTCATAGGCATAGGCTTGGGCGAGAGAAAGCATCGGGTCGTCAAGTAGCAAAAGGCAGGTCTTGCGATGCTGCCGGAGGGTGCTGAGGATAAAACTCAGTTGCTCCAAAAGGTCTTCGACAAGCTCTCGGGGCTTAAGATGTCCGAGATCTGCAATGGCGGCATTGGAGGTGAGAGCAGAGAGGCTGTAGAGCTCTTGCCGACATTCATCAGCAAAGCGGGTGCGTTCTTGGGCTCCTGCGGATAAAATGAGAATATCAGCTTGTTGCCAATCGGGGAAATGTGCTTGGTGCTGAATCACCTGATCGCCGAGCCGCGCATCCGGCTGAAGGGATGGGATATAATCGATGTCGGGAACGGGCTGAAAAAATACCGAAAGATCCATAAAGCTGGGTCAACAGAAATTCCAGATCCTGATGGTTTTGACGTAATTTGCCGCCAAATCAGGACAAAGTCATGCAAGATAGGCAAAAGGAACACATCCTCGTGACGGGGGGAACCGGATTCGTGGGGTGGCATGTGGTCGAGGCACTGCTGGAAGCCGGATATGGGGTGAAAGCACTGGTTCGGAATGCCTCCGAACGTATCCTGCCATTTCCAGAAGAAGTCGAAGTAGCAGACGGAAATGTCCTGAATCCGGTCGATCTGGAGGCTGCCATGGAGGACATTGACGCCGTCGTGCATGCAGCAGCTATGGTCAGTTTTTGGAGAAAGGAGGCATCGCAAATCATGAAGGTCAATGTGCAGGGAACCGAGCATGTGGTGAATGCCTGTCTGGATGCAGGGGTGCGGCTGGTACAGGTGAGTTCGACTGCGGCCCTAGGTTCGGCACCTGCCGGCGAGCAGGTGAGGTCTTCCACCGAATGGAAGCCCGACGAGCAGAGATCCGTGTACAGTAGGTCGAAATGGAAGGCAGAAATAGAGGTGTTGCGAGGGGTTGCAGAGGGGCTGGAAGCCTGGTTTGTGAATCCCTCTATCATTTTGGGCCCTACCCATCACTGGGATGAAGGTACCGGGAAAATATTTCGGATCGTAGATCGGGGCTTGCGATTTTACAACCCGGGGGCATCTGGGTTTGTGGGCGTAAAGGATGTGGCCCGGGCAGTGGTGGCTGTGGTGGAGCAACAACCCGAAACCGGCAAGCGTTTCCTGCTGAATGCTGCCAATCTCCCATTTCAGGAGCTGCTTACCATGATCGCGGAGGCGCTGGGAAAGCTGCCTCCTTCCAGACAGCTTCCGCGAATACCTACCATGATGGTCGCCAGGATATCAGAATGGCTTTCTCTGCTCACTGGCCGGCCACCCATTGTTACCCGGGAATCTATGCAATCTGGGTTTATGTCCAGGGAGTACGATGGATCTGACCTCGAAACCCTCGGCTTGGCTTATGAACCGATTCGGACGGTGATCCGCGAAGCGGCGGCGGCCTACCGGCAATCCGACCATCAGCCATCCTGATTTTCGATTCAATTCTTATTTTCGCCCTATGAGACCCATTAAGTCCACACAAGAGAAGCTACAAAATATCCTGAAAACTCAGGGCTACACCATTCGATATGAGCGGGGAAACTTTCAAGGAGGCTATTGCATTGTCCACGACCAGAAGACCATCGTGATCAATATATTTCATCCGATAGAAGGGAAAATCAATACCATGATAGATATTATCCGCGATCTGGAATTTGAGGAAGAGCCCCTGAGCGAAAACCAGAAAAAGTTGGTCAGGAAGTTAAAGGATCAGTAATCCCTCGAAGTATGAAGTTTACCTTTTTAGGCACAGGAACATCTCAGGGCGTCCCGATCATTGGCTGTTCATGCGAGGTGTGCAGCTCCGATGATTGTCGGGATAAACGGCTTCGTACAGCCGGAATGATCCAGTCGGATTCGACTACCGTGGTGTTTGATACAGGACCAGATTTTCGCCAGCAAATGCTCCGGGAGAATGTAAGCCAATTGGATGCGGTGGTCTTCACCCATCAACATAAGGATCATGTGGCGGGTCTGGATGATGTGCGGGCATTCAACTACCTGCAAAAGAAAGATATGCCAGTGTTTGCCAATGCCGAAACCATTCAACGATTGAAGGTGGAGTTCGGCTATGCTTTTGACAACACGTATCCCGGAGTGCCTAAACTGGCCATTACCGAAATTCATAACCAACCCTTTTCTATCGGGGATATTCTATTTCACCCCATTCCTGTCATGCACAAGGATATGGAGGTGCTGGGATTTCGGGTAGGGGATTTTTCTTACATTACAGACGCCAATTACATTTCAAATGAATCTTTGACATTGCTGAAAGGCACCCGGATTCTGGTATTGAATGCACTGAGGCGGACACCACATTATTCGCATTTTACCCTCGAAGAAGCCATTCAAATGGTTGACAACATTGGACCTGCGAAAGCATATTTCATACATATCAGCCATTTGCTGGGAACACACAAGGCTGTGAATGAAGAAGTCCCGGATGGGATTGAGCTAGCCTGGGATGGGCTCACCATTGACATTGGATGAGCCTTGGATTTTTACAGTTTGATAACCTACGATATTCTTCCCTCAACAACGATTCACGTACATTTATACTTTCAATTGTTCTCCAAACCAAAACATTCTATTCCTATGGCCAAAGTCGGTACTCTCTCTTTGTTGGTGCTGCTGCTTCTCGCTTCGGGACAACTGTTCGGACAATGTTCAGAACTGTTTTTCTCCGAATATGTGGAAGGATCTTCCAGCAACAAGTCTGTTGAAATTTATAATCCCACCGGATCTGCGATTGATCTCGCAGACTACGAAATTCACCGCTTTAACAACGGAGCTAATTCCAGCCCGGATGTGTTAGACCTCGAAGGGATGATCAATCCTTTCGGTGTCTTTACAGCGGTGAACCCCAGTGCAGACCCGGCACTTCTGGCTATTGCCGATACGCTCGACGACATCACCTTTTTCAACGGTGATGATGCCCTTCTGTTCATCAATACCGCTACCGGTGACACCATCGACGTCATTGGTGAACTAGGAGTTGACCCGGGATCCAACTGGGCAGTCGGATCAGGTTCCACATCCAACAATACGCTGGTCAGAATGGCTGGCATGGGTGGTGGAAACAATGACTGGACCACTGCTGCCATGGAGTGGGACGTGTATCCAACAGATGATTTTTCGTTTGCAGGTGCCCATACCAGCAATTGTGAATCTGCTGCCTCTGCTTGTACGGAATTGTTCTTCTCCGAATATGTGGAAGGATCTTCCAGCAACAAGGCCATTGAGATCTACAATCCCATGGCGATGGCGGTTGACCTGGCCAACTACGAAGTACATCGCTTCAATAATGGGGGTACCACCAATCCTGACATCCTGGATCTCGAAGGGATGTTGATGGGATATGACGTGTTTACCGCTGTGAATCCCAGTGCTGATTCTACTCTGATTGCTGAGGCAGACACCATTGACGACATCACTTTTTTCAATGGCGACGATGCCCTTCTCTTGATCAATGCCGCCACAGGCGACACCATTGATGTAATTGGCGTATTCGGGCAGGATCCCGGCTCCAACTGGCCCGTAGATACCGGATCCACTGCCAACCACACCCTGGTCAGAATGCAATCCGTCGATGCAGGTACCGATGACTGGTCTGCTTCCAGCATGACCTGGGTCGTCTATGGGCAAGATGATTTTTCATTCTTCGGCTCTCATGTCAGCAATTGTGAAATTCTGGCGTCTGGCTGTGACGGGATTTTCTTCTCCGAATATATTGAAGGCTCTTCCAGCAACAAGGCCCTGGAAATCTACAATGCATCTGGCAGCATGGTTGATCTGACCAATATTCAGATTCACCGCTTCAACAATGGCAGCAATTCGGGGCCCGATACCTTCGATATCCAGGGGATGTTGGCGCCATACAGCGTATTTGTGATCGGAAACAGCAGTGCTGATCCCACAATTTTGGCCGAATCCGACACCACCGGCTCAGCTACCTTTTATAACGGAGATGATTATCTTCTTCTGACAGATATCTCCACCAATGATACGCTGGATGCGATTGGTGTTCTCGGGGTAGATCCTGGTTCTAACTGGCCTGTCGGATCAGGGTCCACTGGCGAATTTACCCTTGTAAGGATGTTTAACGTCACAGAAGGTACCGGTGACTGGCCTGTTGGAGAAACCCAGTGGGATGTGTTCCCGCAAAATACCTTCAGCTTCCTGGGTGATCATGATAATGTCTGTGCCCCACCAGCTGATGATACCGAAGTATCCTTCTCTGCTACTTCCGCATTTGCTGGTGAAGGCGATGGAACTGCTACCGTGGATATTGAGCTGATCAATCCGATCAACGATACAGTTGCCGTTGATGTCATGATTTCCATGACTGGAACAGCTACCAATGGTGCGGACTACACGTTCATGGATACTACTGTTGTGTTCATGGCAAATGCCACCGGTCCGGTTTCTCTGGATGTCATCCTCATTGACGATACCGATGTGGAGACTGACGAGGAGATGGTACTCGTTCTGAAAAATGCCACCAATGGCGCACTGGTTGGTGAGGACTCCGTGTTTACGCTCACTATCACAGATAATGACTATCCGATTTATTCCATCGGAACCGTTACCGCAGATTCTGACGGAGATGGCATTGCTGACTCCGTGGGTGTGCGTTGTGAACTCCGAGGTCTGGTGTATGGCGTGAACCTCAGCAGCTCTGCGCTGCAGTTTGGTATGCGCGATAGCACCGATGGTGTTCAGGTATTCTCATTCAATCCGGTCAGTGGATACGTGGTGACAGAAGGAGATAGCATCGTCGTACAGGGGGTTATTGACGAATTCCATGGACTGGCAGAAATCATTCCTGACTCTGTCCGTCTGGTTTCTTCTGGCAATCCCATTGAGGATCCGGTGGTAGTAACCGCATTTGACGAAACCACAGAAAATGAGTACGTGCAGCTGAATTGCGTTTTTCTGGCAGACACGTCTCAGTGGCCTGCTGATGGTGACAATTCCAACCTTGATGTTACAAATGGGGTGGATACTTTCACTGTCCGTATCGATAAAGAAACCGACATTGACGGAACCCCAGTCCCAACAGGCTACTTCAACGTGAAAGGCATCGGATCCCAGTTCTCTTTCAGTACACCTCCGCTTGATGGTTACCAGTTGTTCCCTCAGTTTGTGTCTGATTTCATGCCTTTGCCAGATCAGACAGCTGATCTAAGCACAGCCGCTGATGCGATCGACGAAAGTGCCGGATCTTATTCTTTCGATGTGATCCTGGCAAATGCCAATCCGGACACCACGGTCATCAGTATCGAAGTGGATGGCAGTTCTACTGCAACTGAAGGAACCGACTTCAGCGTTTCCTATAGCCAGGACTTCTTCGGTTGTGGTGAAGGCGATACAGCTACCGTCACTGTCACCATCACTGACGACAGCGATGTGGAAGGAGATGAGACTGTGGTTCTGAACCTGATTTCTTCTGATACCGAGACTGTTATCACGACTGGCCAGTTGGTACTCACCATCACGGAGACAGACAACATCCGCGACCTGCTTCCCGCCAGCACAATTCGCGCATTCCCGAACCCGGGTCGTGATTTGCTGAGATTGGAAAGTGATCGGATGATGGATCAGCTCTCGATCATCAACCTCAACGGACAGACGGTGCGTGCAGTAGAAGCTGCTTCTACCCGACTCAATGTTCGCACCTCAGATCTGCCTTCCGGCATTTACCTCCTGAGGGTACAGTCTGTTGACGGCATTTGGCTACAGCGTTGGGTGAAGGAGTAACCCGTCTCTTTCCGATACAAAAAAAGAGGCTGTCTCAACCAGGCAGCCTCTTTTTTTTGTTTTGCCAGCTGATGATCCTACTCCACGATGCTGAGCGGTTGGGTATCTTTCCACCTCCCGCGGGTGAAATCAGGGAAGAGTTGTGGACTGCCTCCGCTGGCAACCGAGCGCTCGCTCAGAGGAGCGACGGCGCTCCAAAAGCACCCTTCATAGACATTTTGATCCAGTGGCCAGCCATTGTGGAGGCATTCGATGATTCGATAGACCATCATACCGTCCATCCCACCATGACCCGAGTCACGGGTGGCGCTGTTGAGTCGGGTGTACAGTGGGTGATCATATTTCTCATAAAGCACCTGCAGGTCGTCGCCTTGAGCCCAGCGGTGATGATCCTCCGTCGCGCCTTCGATCCCGCCTTCCAGGGCCACCCGGGTTGGAAAGCCTGCCAGGGTGCCTTTGGTACCCTGAATGAGGTTGAGCCGGGAGTAGGGACGAGGACTTGTTTCATCCCATTGCACCAGGATGGTGCGACCGAGCTGGGTCTTGATGATGGAGGTGTTAAGGTCTCCTCCCCGATAGGTGAGCTGATTCCATTGATGGTCTGCCGGATAGTTTTTCCCAGCATAGGCCTGTCTGCCCAAGGCTGGAGTTGAGAATGATACCAAGTTTTGGAAGTTGTCATCGCCACGGCCCAGATTCATGTACTGGGCCACGGGGCCGAGACCATGTGTCGGATAGAGGTTGCCGTTTCGGCGAGCATAGTGAAATGTGCGCCAGGAGCCTGTGCCTCGCTCAACCTCTTCCATCTGAAAGCGTAGCTCGTGAATGTAGGCGGCTTCTCCATGCAGAATCTCGCCAATGACTCCTTGTCTCACCATGTTCAGAAACATCAACTCATCCCGGCTGTAGTTTACATTTTCCATCATCATGCAATGCTTCCGGGTCACTTCGGAGGTGTTGACGATTTCCCACATCTCTTCCAGGGTCACCGCCAACGGCACTTCAACAAATGCATGGGCACCCTGTATCATAGATTTTATGGCCATGGGTGCGTGGTTGTTCCA
>CAZLKP010000006.1:9862-27545 GCA_964560095.1 uncultured Bacteroidia bacterium | reverse complement strand
TCCTTCTATCAATATCACCAACTCTCTGATCCACAGGCATTTCGTAATGAGCTATACGAAACCTGGGACCAGCTGGGCGTGCTCGGCCGCGTGTTTGTAGCGCATGAAGGGATCAATGCACAAATATCTGTGCCTACCTTCAACCTGGAAGGCTTTCATCAATACCTGAACAGCATTAGCTGGCTTCGCGGAATCCGGCTCAATCTCGCTGTGGAAGATGATGGTAAGTCCTTCTTCAAGCTCATCATCAAAGTACGACCCAAGATCTTGGCCGATGGTCTCGAAGATGAAACCTTCAACGTGACCAATAAAGGGAAGCACCTCAGCGCAGAAGCCTTTAACACCCTCACAGCCAGCGAGCAGGCGGTGCTCATCGACATGCGAAATCACTACGAGCATGAAGTCGGGCATTTCCAGGGGGCCATCCTTCCGGATGTGGATACCTTCCGGGATTCTCTCCCGGTGGTAGAAGAGATCCTGCAAAAACACAAAGACAAGCACATCGTGATGTACTGCACAGGCGGAATTCGATGTGAGAAGGCCAGTGCCTGGTTTAAGCATCGCGGCTTCGAGCATGTCTATCAGCTCGAAGGCGGCATCATTAAGTATGCCCACGATGTGGAGCAGAAAGGCCTGGAAAACCGCTTCATCGGCAAGAATTTTGTCTTTGACGAGCGGCTGGGTGAGCGCATCACCGATGATATTATTGCCCATTGCCACCAGTGCGGAAGGCCCTGCGACACCCACACCAATTGTAGCAATTTGATCTGCAACCTGCTCTTCATTCAGTGTGAAGAATGCGCAAAAAAACACGAAGGCTGCTGCTCAGCCGAGTGTCAGGAAATGATCCACCTGCCGGAGGAGCAGCTCGCGGCTCTGCACAAAGGCAAGGATTCCGGAACGGGGATTTTTACAAAGGCGAGGAGACCCTCTGAGGTGAGGTAGAGGATTATCTCTGCCTACAATTCCCAAACCAGACTGATCTCCAACCCTTATGCCCTTGGCTTCAGCCTTTTAGCATGATATAGCTGATGATGACAGTTTTATACAACCATTTCCCCTTGAATGTATTGTTAGCCTTCTGATAAAGCTTCCTCCAGTCATACCTCTAATACATCATGAGATACCCCATAAATCCAGGGATAATCGCATAAGGGGTCGTGTGGAGCATTGATTTCAAGCTTTATACAGATCCTTTTGACATCTCTCTAAATAATCCAGGAATCTCCTCTTGTGCACCAAAGAACAAGATGTAGAACGTTAACACATTGAGGGACGCCTTTTTCACCTCCGTTTCTTTCTCATACATCTGCAGGCTTCCCCAATTCCTCTTCCGTCCTGACTTTTTTTCCCTCCCCGTACGTCTTCCTCCATCCAAAGTGCCACACGAAGGCCAGCCAGGCCATAAAAATACTCAGGGCTGCCAGCCAGATCGGTGAGCTGGCAGAAAAAGATAAGGCAACTCCTCCTATCAGCGGCGGAACGATCTGTGCCAGCGACTGTACCGACTGCTGCATGCCCAATGTCTGGCCCTGCAGATGAGACGGGGCCATGTTGGAGATGATGGCAGAAATATTGGGATTGGCAATGCCCTGATTGATCGCGACAAGCGGCATCAGCAGGTAAAGTCCCAGTGTTTCCTCGGGCACCAATAACACCAAAAAGGCCCCCGATAGTCCCAATAGCGTCACTCGCAAAATATTGGCTGGTGCCACCTTCCCCGACAACTTCCGCACCAGTACTCCTTGTGTAAAGGCGATTACAAACCCGATGTACCCAAACAAGTACCCGATGTCCGCCTGTTTGAAGGAGAAATCCCGGATGAGATACACCTGAATGAACTGAGTGAAAAATGTGAAACCAAAGGTGAAGAAAAAGACGACCAGGAAGATGGATCGCAGGGAGGGATTGCGCGCTGCTAGGGCCAGATTGTTGAACCCGGCAAAAATCGCAATGGGTGCCTCCGGGTTCCGGTTTTTGTTGGTTTCCGGAAAGCGGAAATGAACCATGAACATATTGATCACCACCAGACCTGCAGACACGAGAAAGGGCGTCACGAAGCTAAACCACGATACGATCTCCGAATCCGATAATACCCCTCCCATCACCGGGCCAATGATGAAGCCCAGCCCGAAAGCGACGCCTACAAGACCAAAATTTTTGGCCTTGTCTTCAGGCTTGCTTATATCGGCAATCGCCGAATAGATGACCGAGATATTCCCGGCAGACAAGCCCTGGATCGCCCGACCGATCAGGAGCAGGATAAAATTGGAGGTCCAGATCGCATAGGCAATCGTGAGATAGGCCAGTAAGGTCCCGCTAAGGGTGATGTAAAGGATACGCTTTCTGCCTACCCGATCTGAAGCAGACCCAAGCAAGGGCGCCCCCAAAAACTGGCAGAAAGAGAAAATCCCGATCACCAGTCCATACAGAATGTTTCGTGTCTCCTCTCCTACTTCCGGACCCAAAAGATCCTGGCTGTCGATGAGTAGCGGAGCCAGGATTGGGATGATAAGCGTCAAGCCCAGAAGGTCCATAAACACCGTGAGGAATATCGTCGGTAATGGACTGGCTGAGGACCTTGTATCAGATGTCATAGAAGCGCCTTTCCGGGTTAAGCGGGGCTAAGGTAGGAGGTAATGAGGTGAGATGGGAATATTTTTTGGCATCAGGCGGTGGCACAAGGATCTTCGGAGGCACAAGGCCGTCCGCCTGGGCATCTCCCTGTGTAGCCGAGTGGGCTTGCCCCTTCGACAGTCGTTTGCCCCGTCGGCAACCCCCTAATTCTTCCTTGGTGGATGCTCCTGCAAAAATGTCAAAATCTTTGCTGGCTCATCGCTCAGACAAATCATCTCTCCATATGGTTTCGGAGCAGATAATTCTTCCACCAGGCGATAGAGGCCAGTTGTTTCGGCATAGTGTTCTTTGCCAAGAAATACCATCGGAGACACATACCCGAACGTGCCGTAGTGATTCTGAGCAGCATCCTGAAAAATCTCCTGAGTTGTGCCAGCACTCCCCGGGGCGAAAATCACCCCGTAGAGGGAAATGGCCAGCAGGTTATCTTCGCGAAGGCTATTAGAAAAATACTTCGCAATCGCCGAGGCAAACAGGTTGCTAGGTTCATGCCCGTAAAACCAGGTCGGAATGGCCAGGCTTTCTTTGCCATTGGGATATTGTTCCAGTACCTCCCGGGCTCGACCATTAAATCCAGGATCATTGTAGTGTGGCGCTTTGGCAAGATGGGAGATCGCCTCGTTCAATTCCAGGGCCGAGCGGTTACCAAAATAGCCGCCCAGATTCGCCGCTTCCATGATGCCAGGCCCTCCTCCTGATACCACCAGATATCCTGCCTCACACAGTAACCTGGCCGTTTCGGCTGTGCGAGCAAACCAGGGATCGTTTCTCTTGGTACTATGGCCTCCCATAATTCCCACCCCCCGCTGCTGGGTCATTCCCTGATCGTCAAAGCCCAGGAGCCTACGCAGACCATCATCCATGGCATGATCGTGAATCCGCTGGTAGAGGGCTTCGCGCAAGCCAGGATTGAAACGGCTCCGGGAAAAATGCGCATAGACTTCTTCATCCCTGGATGCGTAGGTTCCTTCGGGGGACGGAGCCATGAGTTCCTCCCAGGCGTACAGTTCTGAGCGAAAGGGATCGTAAGGCAGCCCATCCGGGGTTGGAAAAATCAGCGCATCTTTCTTCCGAAGATACACCTCCAGCCAGTCTGGCATGTCACAGCCAATCAGCGTGAGCCCATTCAGGTCCAGACTTTCCCAGTCGAGATCTGAACTACCCAGGTCGACATCCTGTATGGTGCAATTAGATAATGATTGCCGTTGCTGAACACAGCGGAGGAGCTCATCCTGGGAGCGGATAAAGATTTCGTTTTGCTGATTGATTTTCATGAAGGTGAAGATTTGATCGAAAAAGGATGCATTCCGGGAACATTGCGGGAAAAATGTAAGCCCAGCGACGGGGTTTTCAAGCTGGAAATTATTTTATTACCGCTTCAGAAGAAAACTGGCAAACAGATTCTCTTACGATTGCCTGAAAAAGCCCTTTTCCCCATGACACAGCAGCAATTTCACCTTGATGGCGACGACCTTGATGCCATTCAGTCCTACCTCCGAAGCCAACAATGGATTGCCCCCGACGAAAGGCTCATTTCTGCCAAAAAGCCCGGAGAGGGCAACATGAATTATACCCTGCGAATCCGGTCGGATTTCCGAACGTTCATTCTCAAGCAATCCAGGGATTACGTAGAAAAATATCCATCCATTCCTGCGCCGGCAGACCGGGCCGTGATTGAAGGGCATTTTTATGAAACCATTCAGCATATTCCGGAATTAAGAGAAGTCACGCCGGAGATCAACCACATAGACACAAAGAATTCTGTCCTCATGATGGAGGATCTTGGGGAATCGAGTGATTTTATGGATGTCTACCAGTCCGGAAAAACCATCGACATGGAAGAAATCGAGTCCCTGATGAACTTCCTGTCTGTGTTGCACAACCAGGTCTCTTCCGAACTTACTTCCTTTGACTTTTCCAACCGCGAGATGCGTGCACTCAATGCTGAACATATCTTCAGGTATCCCTTCCACAAAGACAATGGCTTTGACCTGGATTCTGTAACACCGGGCTTACAAGAAGTAAGCATGACCTACAAAACAGATGCAGCGCTAAATACGGAAGTAACCAAATTGTCTGAGGTGTACTTGGGAGACGGATCCCACTTACTCCACGGCGATTACTATCCCGGAAGCTGGCTGCGAACGCTGAATGGCGTAAAAATCATTGATCCAGAATTTTGTTTTTTGGGAGCGGTAGAATTTGACCTCTCCGTCATACTCGCCCACACCTACATGGCAGAACTTGGAGAGGAAGTTCGACAGTCCATCCATACACATTATCAGGCTCCTGAAGGGTTTGACACAAGTTTGACACAGCAACTGACCGGAGTGGAAATCATGCGGCGATTGATTGGCCTGGCCCAATTGCCACTGAGCCTGGATCTGGAAAAAAAAACACATCTGCTGGCGATGGCCAGACACATGATCCTTGGGGATTGAGAGGCTTAATGAATGGGGGAGGTTTTCTTCAAATCCGAATATAAATCCTCCAGGGCCATCCCGGATTCACAAAAGGTGCGCACTGTGTCATCCACAGATTTTTCATAGCCATCACCATTGAGCGCTCTAGCCGTCTTTTCCAGGTCCGCGATCTGATTGATCTGGCTTCTCAGGTTGCGCATCACCCGGATCCGGGTGAGCTGGGATGCATACTTTTGCGATCGGACCCTGGCTTCTGCAATGACACTGGGTAGCTTGTGGAGATGGTCTTTGCTCACACAGGCCGAAATACCCTGATCATACCAGGATTGAATGAGATTCGGATCATTTTCGTCTGAAAGGATGATAAACGGAACCTTGGGAAAGGTACTTCTGACCAGGATGAGTGCTTCCAGGCCATTGAATGGCCCGAGATAGTAATCGGAAAGAATGAGATCCGGCACAAACTCGATTAGATTGCGAATAAAGTCAATCCGGGTGGAAACCATGGTCAGTTCTACTCGATCCATGTGTTTGGTCAAAGAACGGGAAATCAGCTGCTGGTCGAGTGGATCATCTTCCAACAGCAGGATCTTAGTTTGGCGAAGGTTGTTGGAAGGAGAAACTAGCCTGCTACTACTCATATCTGGTCCGTTCACCGTCGTTGTTGGCTGAATAATAAATTCTATCACAAAAAGGGTCGGAATCGGGTGTTGATCAATACAAATGTTGATGGAATGTGACATAGATCTGGGTACCCCTTCCCTGCACAGTTATCAAATAACGGAGCACGGATGCTCATTTTTCCTACCATTTTATCCCGAAATACAATAAATTAATGTATGATAAAACTCTAAAACACTGTCCCCATGAAGCTTCACCCTACCCGTTTCCTCTTCTTTTTCGTCCTTATTGGCCTTGGTCTTTCTCCTGTCCGGGCTCAGTATTTCAATGCCTCTTACACCTACGAGCAGGCCAGAGCCCCGATTTCTTATGCGGGGCTAGAGGATGGCCATGGTTTTTCCATGACCATGATGTTTCCTTCGCTGATCCCTCAACATGAACGATCCCTGATTGCCATTCAGCCGGGTATGGTATTCGATTTTATTGATCATGGGAGCGCTGAAGAATCCATTCCTCTGCTTGACCCAAATGGCTTCGAGCAGCAGGTCAAGCTCAGCAATAGCTCCTTTACCGGTGGTCTTGCCGTGCGGTTTTCGCTTGCTGAGCGTTTTTTCCTTCGTCCCTATCTGAATGCCGAGGTAGCTGCTCGCAACCAGCGCTTTTTCGAAGAATGGCCACACCTGGATGATGACGACTGCCCGGAAGTCACCGTAGAAAGATCCTGGTCGCCATCCATCGGTATGGGAGGCGGCGTGATGGTGCGTATGACACCGATGTTGCTCCTCGACCTGGGGGTTGTCTGGCGACAATCAGGTCCGCTGGATGTTGTGCCGCTGGAGTCAGTAGGCGCAACAGAAAAGGGATCCTATCAATATGGTTATGATGTGGAACGTGCCAGAGGCCAGTTTTTAGGACTTCGGGTGGGTGTGAATCTCATGCTTGACGATTGCCATGCTGGTTGTGACCATACCAGCTGTTGCGCGCCGAGCCGCCACACCATGCAGGAGCCCTACAGCCCTGCCCAACCTTAACGCTTTTTGCGGGATCGCTGCGCCGTCCACCACTCTTCCGTCACATCTACAGCTGCGTTGACCAGCTCGAAGATTTCTTCGGGCGGACCGTCAGATTCCGAACCATACAGAAATTCAAAACCCGTGGACTCATCATCACTGTCAACAATGATGGTGAGTTTGGTTTTGTCTCCCTTGGGTTCGGGATATTCATACCTGCCTGACAGCTCCATGAGCTCCGGCGTCAGGAGGGATTTCCATTCATCGAACAATGGCTCGTCGGTAGAGCCGAGATACCAGCGAGAATTCTCCGGATCGCCAGTGCCATCTCCCATTCGGTTGACAGAGCCGGATGATGTCAACCGAATGGACAAAACTGCGTGATCCTCCACATCCAGCTGGATCTGAACAGCAGATACGTTGTCGATGTTCATGTTGTGAAGATCAGCATTATCTTTCCAGATCCTTATGAATGTGGAAATATTTTATTTTTCGACCATCCTGGTTACTTGTTGACCCGCACTGAAGGAACTTTTCCCACCATTTGAAATCTTGATTCATGGCGATCATTTCCAACTTTCTTCATGATTGATTATCGTTGTGATGGCCCAATATATGATTCAAACCATGATGGATAACCAAACTAACCGATACAAAACCATCACATGGAAAAACTGGATGATGCTCCACTATATCATCAACCCTGGTCTGGCCATCAATGAGCTCATACTCGGCCAGCGGGTACCAGCCGTGATGCTTGAAGACAACGACAAATCACTTAGCCGACTGGAACGTACCAAAATTCCTTGTCCGCACTGTGATTCTCTCCACGACTCCAGAGTTTGGTCCTCTCACAACAGAACGGCTTTCCGTAACTGGTTCGGGCTCTATTGCCCCAACTGTGGGGGCATCATCCCCTGCCTGCGTAATAGCCTCAGTGCCCTGATCCTGCTCCTCGCCTACCCTGTCTGGGGTTGGTGGAAAGACGATCTGAAAGCCGCATGGCTGCGGAAGCAGCCGGAAAGATTCAATGATCTGGACCTAGAAAGACTTCCCAATCCCTACGAAGGAAAGGGTTGGATCAAACAAGGGATGCTTTGGGGATTATTTATGTTCGTCTCCATGACCTTCCTTTGGCCATGGATTGATGGCAGTGACATCACGATCCGGAGCATATGGATCGGGATTCCCATCTGGGCGCTGGGTGGCCTGGGATATGGCTACACGATGAAGTTGTTTTTCCGGACTCAGCAGATGAAACAGACAACACCCACGTCTGATCGTAGGTCTTAATCATACAACAAATAGCCTGCACGGATCTCCCGAAATACTTCTACTTCGGTCTGCCAGCTCTCATACGTCACCTCCGGGCTGTCACCAGCTTTGATTTGTGCCTCGAAGCGATCTGTACCCGGCCAGCGTTCAAAATTGGTCTTGAAGAAGCTCCCTTTCTCTCCCGTAGGAGCCGTCTTATACAAGTGTGAAAACAGAGCGATGCCCATCATCATGAGCGAGCGTCCACTACTCCGCTCTGAAAACCTGTATCCTGGGATTTCCTGATCCTGATACTTGGGATAGGTGGACTTACCCGGCAGCGAGCGCGGCACAAAGCGGAAAGGTGTCACACTGTGGCCATAAAGCTCAAAGCTCCCAGATTGGTCGATCCTCGCTGTGGAAGGGGAAATGAGCCATTCGGCACCCAAAATCGTGAACGCAGAGTCTGTGCCTCTTCCAATAGAAACCGGCGTCGGCTCAAACCAGCAGAGCGCCGGATATAGGTAGGCTGCATATTCGCTGGCTATATTCGGAGATGGTGGAATCCAGTCCAGTCCCGTTTCTTCCCAGCGCATGCTGTGCTGGTAGCCCTCACATTTTAATACCGTGAGATCAGCTTTCACTCCGCCCGCGAGCCATCCTTCGCCATTTACCATCTGAGCGTACTCTCCCAGCGTCATGCCATGCACAATCGGGATTGGATGAAGACCAATGAAGCTGGAATTCCGGGGATCCAGCACAGGGCCGTCCACATACCAGCCGTTGGGATTGGGGCGGTCGAGCACCCAGATGGTCTTATCGTTTTGGGCACAGGCTTCCATCACATAGCTCATGGTGGAAATGTAGGTGTAAAACCGGGTGCCGATATCCTGAATGTCAAAGATCACCAGATCCACATCGGCCATCTGCTCGCGGGTCGGTTTTTTGTTGCTTCCATAGAGAGACACCAGTGGAAGACCAGTTTCAGGATCAGTGCTGCTGCGTACTTTCTGACCAGCATCTGCAGTGCCCCGAAATCCATGTTCAGGTGAAAATACTTTGACTACCTCTACACCTTTGGCAAGTAGAGCATCCACCAGATGCCTGCCATTAGGCATCATGGTGGTATGATTGGCCACAAGGGCAATCCGCTTCCCGGCCAACTGGGGCAGGTGCTCACGAAGGAGCACTTTTGCCGCCACAGTCACCGGTTTCTGGCTAGTGATCGCCCTTGGAACCACTGACTCCGTGCTGTCTGTTACCGGAGAAAGTGAATGGTCGGAGGCTGGCTCAGATTCATCACAGGAGAATGCCAGCAGAGAGAGGAGGAAAAGAAAAAAAGTATATTGCATGCCAAATTGGATGATAGGACTAAACTTACGTTGGATCCTGTCTCTGGTCAATCCGCAGAACGAATCAGCCCTTGAATTTCGAACTTTTTTTTGCTCGCAGAATTTCCTTCCAAACCCAGCGGAGTGCTTCCGCGCTGGTGGTGAGACTGGCCATTCTGTCTGTGGCACTGGCCGTAGCCACCATGGAAATCGCCTTGTCGTTTGTACAGGGGTTTGAGTCGGAAATCGAAAACAAAGTCGCGGGGTTTGCCGCTCATATCGTTGTTACCAACTACGGGCAAGAAATCAGTTCTGAAATACTGCCTCTGACCTATCAGGCGCAGGATATTGCCAGAATAGAGGCGATTGAAGAAGTGGCTTCGGTAGCTCCCTTCGCGATTCACACGGCCATGATACGAAGCCGGCAATACTGGGAAGGCGTGCAACTCAAAGGCGTGGATTCATCCTACCACTGGGATTTTCTGGCCAGAGCCGTGGTAGATGGTGACATTCCCAATTTCACGGGTAGTGAGATGAGTAATGAGGTTTTGATTTCGAGAAAAATCGCCCGCCGACTGGCTCTGGAGGTGGGAGATAAGGCAGAGTTGATTGCCTTTGTAGGTAATGATATTGAGCGAGAAGCCACACGGGTAGCTGGCATTTATGAGACTGGCCTGGAAGAATTTGATAACACGACCGTCATTGCAGATATGAGACTGGTGCAAATGCTCCGGGGATGGTCTAAAAGCCAGGTAGCTGGTTATGAAGTAAATACACACCGTCTCGAAACAGATCCTCACTCTTACTGGGACTGGAGCAGCTGGCCTTTTTTCCATCGCGACTCCGTCTCTTCGCTGGATAATACCACGCTGGATGTATCCGCAGTATCTCCGGATTTTCTGGCCACACCTGTCACCTACACATTCATTGACATTTTCGACTGGCTCAAACTCCAGCACCAGAATGTATGGGTAATCCTCATCCTCATGATGATCGTGGCCATCATCAACATGACTTCAGTCATTCTGATCATCATCATCGAGCGCACCCGCACGGTAGGCATTCTCAAATCGATGGGGATGCAGGGCAGGCATATTCGCCGGATGTTTGTCTGGTATGCGATGCTCCTGATTCTCGTAGGTGTGATTTTGGGAAATATCCTGGGACTTGGCCTCCTGTATAGCCAGCATAGCCTGGAATGGCTACAGGTCAATCAGGAAGACTACTTCATTACCACCGTGCCCGTGGCTTGGGTATGGGGTCGTTTTCTGTTTATCAATCTTGGCGTCATCCTCATCTGTACACTGGCCATGTACCTTCCCGGCATGGTCGTGCAACGCATCACACCGGTTCGGGCGATCAGGTTTGAGTGATGGGGGGCAGGAAGAAGTATGTGTAGATTGGGGAAGGGGAAGAGGGATAGAGGAAAATCTCAATTCTCAGCTTTCCGGGTGAAGGGAAGTCTCACTTGCAGGATTGACTCACAGCTCAGATTTATTCTTCGATCAATCGAACGCTTTTACCGTCTCACTTCTTCGAAAAACCCCGTTTGGCGGTTTTTTCGGACGTTGTCCCAGTTGAAGTATCGACCGTTCATGGCGATATACACGCCATTGGGAAGGGTTTGGGCAAATGCCAGGGCCGCACCGAGATTGAAAAATCCGTCTGAAGACCCAAAGCGATAAGGAATCATGGCTCCGGTGACAACAATGGTCTTGTTGCCGATCTCTGCTGCGATGGCCCGTGCCGTTTCGACCATGGTGTCGGTCCCGTGTGTGATGATAATATGGTCCTCCTCGCAGGATTTACAATTATGGACGATCAGCTTACGATCCTCATCTGACATGTCCAGGCTGTCGATCATCATGAGCGTCCGCATTCTTACCTCTACCGTATTTCGGCCCAGGCGAAGCAATTCCGGGACCTGAGAATCTTCAAAAAACAGCTCACCTCTGATAAAATCATAGGTCTTGTCAAAGGTTCCGCCGGTAGCAAAAATTCTGACGATCATGAATCAGGTGTAAGAATAAGGGCAGAAATCGGTTAGCAGGAGCCAAATAAACAAAAGCGCTGGCAAAATGGAAGCTATCTCCCCCGGTTGCGGGATTTGGCTGTTTCAGAAGTTTGTTCCGACCCTGTAAGAATCACAAACAGGTTCACTATTATTCAATACGATTTTTCGTAAATTTTGAATTTAAAGATAATCAGATGAATTTCCTTTACACATGGATTTCTGGCGTATTATCTGCCTTGTTGCTCCTAATTTCGGGTACAATACTAGCAGAAGGAACAGCCCAACTGATCCCTGCTGGGTCGCCTACTGGATGCGTCTCCTACATTCAAGGAAATGACGGGGCCGGAAAGGAAGGTCCCAGCTACCACATGGATGACACGGAATACATTTATGTCCACATTGCCGACCCAACACGAGAAACCATCTATTTTGGATTTACCCGAAAGGTTCCCTCTTCCAAATCGGTGTACTACCAGATTCTGGATCCAAATGGGGATGTGCTCTGTACCGGTGAAGTAGCCAGCAACAACAGCATGGACGGCTACATCGCCGACGATGGTGCAGAAGCCTATGTCGGGCCGACACAAATCTATGGCGGTGGGAGTGGTGGTTATGATGCCATTGAATGTCTCCCCACCCTGGCAGGAGATTATGCCATTCGTTTCAATGTCGGAGACGCTGTCACACCGGCACCGGGAGAAAGCAAATATTATATCCACCCCTTCGACGTCACGGTCGCCGATACCACGACCAATACTGCGATTGATGGCCGCCTCTTTGCCTACCGATGGCACCTCAATACCAATTCCGGCTCCAACGATGCCTGCATGCAGTTTTACACCTGGACTCCAGACAGCCTCGTCATGATGATGGATATGAATGGTATAGAGCCATGGGGCTACACTGTATCTTTCAATAGCTTTGGCGCGCAACAAACCGGCAACATCGCAGAAGACCGGAAGTCATCGACGTCTGTGAGCAGTGCTGTTCCGGAATACAGGGTGTTCCTGAACGAACCGGATTCGATCGTCTACCCCACAGGCACACCAGGGGAGGTGGAGTATATTGATATCAATGGCTGTCAGGTCGATAGTAGTTTTTGCATCATCGTAAACACCACCAAGGTTGGAGAAATGAATGTGTACATTGATCTGGATGGCAATGGCGTATATGATGAAGGGGGCAGGGATGTATATTTTCCATATACCAATGAATCATCAGGGGTAATCTGTATTCCCTGGGATGGCATTGACGGAAACGGTGATCAGGTGGAATTGGATGAATCCGGAACAGTGACAGTGGAATTTCTGGCTGGAATCGTTCATTATCCTGTCTTTGACCCCGAAAACCACCCCAACGGATTCAAGTGCGCGCTCATCAGACCCAATACAAGCCTCAGCCCCAAGATGTATTTTGACAACCGCAATACACCGATCGGCACCCACAACCTCGATGGCTGCGATTCCCTGTGCAACAGCTGGACAGGAGGAGACGGTGATCGTGTGATGGTCAATACATGGATCAACACCATTACAAGTGAAGACACCGAAGGCTTTTCGATGAACGGCCAATGTGCACCGGTTGCCGAACCAGACAGCACCTGTACCAAGCCAGATTTTTCCCTTGTGGTCAATATTACCGATAACGACTGGGACATAGACAACAGCATTGATCTGAACAGCGTGCAACTGTTTGACCTGTCACATGATTCCACACAGTTTCTCTACAATTCCGCTGATGGATACGTGAGTGTGTTCCCATCCACCGGAGATATGAGTGACATGTATTTTTCCTATCTCATCTGCGACAGCACCAATCCAGAGGCTCTGTGCGATACCGGATATGTATTTATCACAGTTGATGCCGGATGCGACAATCTCAGCATTCTCCCCCCGGGATCGACACAGCGGAGACAGCTTCAGCCTCATTTCCAGCCACGGGAAGCCATTCGCACCATTCTGGCCGACCGCAGAAAGATTGATGTTTTGATCACTGCGCCCCTTCCCGGATACTTGTCCATGTATGATCTTCAGGGCCAGTTGATCTATCGGACCCCGACCGTTCCGGGAGAACAAACGGTATCCATGCTACGGAAATCCCTGTCTGCGAAGCCTGGCATCTATCTCTTTATCTGGAATGACGCCCTTCGTCAGGAAAATAAACGCATCCGACTGCATTAAATCCCTAGCCAGATCCGCCATGCGAGTGTGATGTAATTGTGCGCCAGGCCCACTTTTCCGGGCCCAAGGAGATTGCTGGATAAAGGCGCTGTGGTGTCGAGGAAGGAAATGACAGAATACCCATACCGCATTAACAGGGAACTACCCGGCGAAAAACGATATTCCACGCCAGCCACTGTCCGCAGATCGTATCTCATCAATTGGTCTGTCACATCTCGTACAAACTCACTTCGAGCCAGAAACAGGTATCCCGGCGAAAGACCAGCCTGCAGGTCGACGGTATGCTTTCCATCTGCCAACTCAATGGGAAGCTGATACCTGAGCAAAACAGGCAGACTGACCTGATGCGTTCTCAAATACAGGATCCCTTGTCTGGCGGAGCCGAGTTGTTCATAGAGCATCTCAAGCTGCAGAGAAAGTGGCGTATTCAGCTCATAGAGCACGAAAGCGCCCAGACTGAGCCCCGCCTGATTAAAACCGGCAGAAAAATCACCATCCACCTGAGACGCATTTCCTCCCAGATGAATTCCTCCCTGGAGGCCCTGGGCATGTCCATCCAATGTCAGGAGTAGAAAAAATCCGAGCAGCAGACACCAACGATTTACAGAGGCCATAAGTAGAGATAATAGCAGTCATTCATTTGTTCATGACCAACTACCAATTTGGGAAAAAGCCCTGATGTAACCCAAAATCACACCGGTACCAACATCTGCTCCCGCTGATACTGCCATTGCAATCGTTCAAACTCATTGCGAAAAGCCAGCATCGTCATGAAACTCATCATCATCACCTCGTTGTAGGCGCGGTTGTGATTGCCGAAATTGGATTCCATGATCCCCGACAGGACATAGTAGAGGGCCATGGCCACAAAAACCAGTGCTGCCGGATACCCCCTGTTGTACAACTTGATGGCACCGTTCATCACAAACAGGCTACTCAACATGAAGAAAAACAGGCCGATGTACCCAACATCAAAGAATACCTGGAAAAAGAAATTGTGGGTCACGATGAGGTCATAACCATACTCATATTCCTCGTCCCCAAACCACTGGGTGTAATTTTTGGAAACGCCTGCTGTAGACTGCCCATGCTCTCCCCAGCCGAAAAAATGCTGCATCTTAAACTGCTCAACCTCCTCGATACATTCCGCCCAGATGTAAGTTCGGTTAGACATCGTGGTCACATTTTCTGCATCCCCGGTACGGCTCACATCCGAGAGGAAAGAAGCCCCGGCAATCAGCTGCAACACAGCCATGATTAAAAATGGCAAAAACGGAACAGCCAGCACAAATACACGTAAAAAGCCCGTAGCCCGGGTAAAATAGGTCACCGCCACCAACCCTGAGGTCATGACCACCATCAGGGCCGTTCCTCTGGAGTCGGCGATGAGCAGAAAAATAACTGCAAAAAACAGAATTGCCAGCATCCAGATGTTCCGCTTGAAGCTTTTCTTGACCACATACCAGTAAACCCCCGCCATGATAAATGTCACACCTGCCCAAATCGCAATGGTATTGGGATGCATAGAGGCTGTGTAGGGCACCATTTTTTTCATCAATCGTATCCCCAGAAGTTTCAGCAGAACATTGAGCTCCCCTCCGCGTTGCAGAGGTGTATTTGGATCTTTGTATCCCGTGAAATAAAGAAAACAATACAGCGTCACCACTACCCCAAACACGATCAGCAAACGAAACACCACCGTGTTGAACGTGTGCTCAAATTCGTGGCCCTTGCGCACCTCCCGGCTCACCCACAAAAATACCAGCAGGTTGAGCATGATCACCGAAAAACAGTCGTTAAACATTCCTACTGATGTCGCCGTGGTGTAGGCTGTGCGTAGTAGGCTGATGATAAACAAACCCAGGAACACGAGCCAGGTAAACAATTGATGGCCAATAACAATCTTGGGAAAGTAGATTTTCCCCTGACCGATCACCATGTATTTCAGCACGCCGATCAGTAGGAGGGTATTGGGGAGGAATTTGAACAATAGGGCTACCTGGCCTTCGTAGAAGACGTTTTTCAGATTCTGAAGAAGAAAATAGCCTAAGACAAATTCCATGGATGGTTCAAGTGATTGAGATCAGTGTACGTTCAAAATTAAAATCCATTCGGATCGCCTTTCGTTTTTCCAAGCAATCGCTGGGCAATGTCGATCAGGAAAATGGCCCGGGTCTGCATTAGGAATACCGGCCAGAATTTCCGGTTGATCAGGTAACCAAGGTACGAGGCAAATGCCTGGGAAATCAAGGTTGCGATGGCGGCTCCATAAACGCCATGCTTCGGAATTAGGAGAAAATTGAGGGTAATATTTACAAACGCTCCGATCACGGTGCGCACCAGTTCCATGCGCTGCTGGTTCTCAGCCACGAGATGCTTGCTGCTGGCAACACCCAAAAAGATAAAGACCAGCGTCCAAATATGAATAACGAGTACTCCGCCGGCTTCTGCATATTCTTTTCCATACAAAAATGGCAGCTCTAGCGCCCAGGGGCCTAGCAAGGCCACTGGCACGGTAATCCCCAATGCAGCCACCACCATCAGATTGTAATAATTCTGCAAGCGGCGCTCATAGAGTTTTGGGTCCCGTTTCTTGGCATTCATGATAGCCGGAAACAGAGAAGCAGCCACCATGGGTCCTAGGAAATACCAGACTTCCGAAAACCGCAATGCAGCTGAGTACACACCCACGGCTTCATCCGACACCATTTGCTTGAGCATAATCTTATCAGTGGACATATAGAGAACCACCACTAAATCAGAGAAGATGAGCGGCCAGGCGTCCTTGAGCAGTTCTCTCGCGTAAGATCTATCAAACTTGAGCTTGAATATGCTGCCAAACCTGATCTGATACACCGTTGTGAGGCCCAATCCAATAAATAAGGTGCTAGCCGTAATAGAAATCGCAAACCAAATCAAGGGGGCCTGTACCCATATCAGGGTCAGCTGCATAATCGCCATCCCAATAATGGAAACCATTCGTACTTTCACTGTGAAGTGAGCCTGTACTTTGGCCTGCGAATAGTAATCAAAGACATCCAGTGCCTGGAAGGCCGTTCCCATAATGATGATGGCCACCAACCAGAAAGTCTGCGTGTCATCCGACACAAACGGCCCCACAATGAAAAATCCCGCCAGACCAAGGAAGGAAGCCCCCATCCGCATGGCCAGCGAAGTTCCAATGATTTTTTCCCGGGCCAGATCATTGTCCACAAGGTTTCTTACCACAATGGAATGAAGCCCCAGTGCCATGAACATCGTAAAAAATGTGCCAATAGAACGGGCATAGTTCAGCAAACCATAGTCCGCTTTGCCCAGATATCGAGCCACATAAGCTGTCACCATAAAAGTGACGACCATTTGCCCCAATCGCCCGAAGAGCATCCAAGACGTGTTGGAAAAGTATTTTCTGAACCCTTCAGAACCTACAACTTTCTTAATATCAGCGACTACGCTCATGAAATTAGTACTCGTGACTGGAGTTTGGGAACTGGTTATACGACGGGAGTTTTACCTGCTTTGGACAACACAGCTTCCTCCCAGAGATAGGGCGCCAGAGATACCCAGGCCTCCTGACCGTCGCGCCAGGTCGCCGTGCTACCCATGATCACGCCTTCAACCTGCTTTTTCACTTTGGCAGAATCAATGAGAGCGGATTCACCGAAGGTCTGAGAGCTGACCATATCCATGAGGTAGTTTTTCCAGGGACCACGCATCCACTCCATAAATGGCGTATTGAATCCGATCTTGTTTCGCCGCCAGATAACTTCTTTCGGCACGTATCGATCCATCGACTGACGCAGGATGTGTTTGGTATATCCGTCGCGAAGCTTGCTATTCCAGGGAAGGGAGAAGGCATATTTCACCAGGCGGTAGTCCATAAATGGCATCCGGATCTCAACGCTGGCCGCCATGGAGTAGCGGTCGTAGTTTCTCAAGAGAGTCGGTAGCACCTTCTGGTGGAATTCCTGATAGAGATACTGGTTGAAATAACCCAACTGACCGTTAAGAGGATCCTCTTTGACGAGTTTCTTATCCCGGAGCACCAGATCCCGGTAGCGAACCAGTACCTGCTTGGCTGCCCGCTTTTTCAGGTCTATGCCAGGCTTCACCCCGTCCATCACAAAGCCGTGGATAAATGCATTGATCACTTCTTTAATCTTAGACGGATTGAATGGACTGTCTTTCACGGCATCAAAAATATTGCCGCCAT
>CAZLKP010000006.1:0-9852 GCA_964560095.1 uncultured Bacteroidia bacterium | reverse complement strand
GCCTATCAGCTCATCGGCTCCATGCCCGTCGATACTCACTGTCACGCCATTCCGCTTGATTTCTTTATAAATCTCAATCATCGGAATCGGGCTCGTGATGTAGAGTTCCTCAAACAACCAGAGGTACTCCATGAGTTGATCCATGCCTTTGGCCGGATCAATTTCTTTGTACACAGCCGAAATTCCCAGATGATCCACGACCTGCTCTGCAAAGTGAGTCTCATCCAGGGACATCCCAGGGAAAATCGCACAGAAGGCGTGTTGCCAGTCGTCAGAGACGCGATTGTCATTTCCTTTGTTGATGTTGGCCATCGCACAGATCACAGCACTTGAATCTACCCCCCCACTAAGGGCGGTACCGATCCGCACATCGGAACGCATACGAAGCTTAATCGCATCCAGAAACAGCTCACGGAATTTCTCTACCTGCTCTTCGTAAGTCTCTGGCACCTCTTCGAGGTGGTCCATGGTGTTCCACCACTGCCTGGGTTCCAGTGTTTTTTGCCCGGGATGGTAGATAGCAAAATGTCCTGCCGGGAATCGCTTTAGCCCTTCGAGGAGGCATTTATCCGTAGTTTCATAGTCAAACATATGATCCCGCAGCTCATTGAAGTCGCGGGAAACACGGATCTCAGGAAGAAAAGCATAAAGGGCTTTCATCTCTGAGGCAAAGGCAAAGGTTTCGCCATTGAAGGCATAGTACAGCGGCTTGATGCCAAAACGATCGCGGGAGAGAAACAACTCCTGCTTGTTGTGGTCCCAGATGGCAATGGCCCACATTCCATTGAACTTCATCTGACAATCAGCACCCCATTCTTGGTAAGCCGCCAGAATCACCTCCGTATCTGATTCGGACTGAAACCGATGACCTTTCGCTTCGAGCTCCTCCCGGATTTCCATAAAATTGAAGACCTCTCCGTTGAAGGTGATTGTGAAATCCTTGTAATGCATGGGCTGCTTGCCATTTTCTGACAAGTCCAGAATCGACAGCCGCCGGTGACCGAGGGTCAGAACATTCTGATCCTCATGCCAGACCCCGAAGCCGTCGGGGCCTCGATGGTACATAGAGTCGAGAGCTGGGATAAAAACGTGATCGTCTTGACGGGGAAACGCGCCTAAAATTCCGCACATGAGCTATCAATGGAATGAGTTCGTCAATAAGAAACAAGAATGAGTAGTAGTTTCCTTGGATTGACGTTTGGGATGGACAATTTGCCTGCCAGAAGTGAAAAGAAGAACGCGATGAGAGGGAAGCCCTTACTTCTGTATCAAAATTAATACGGAAAGGATCATAAATCTGCCATGTCAGATGAACGGCAAGAAAATCCACCTGAATGGACTATTCTACTTTGGTGTGACTCCGATCGCACAGGTTCACACACTGATAATCAGCATATTGGAACGATTAAGGTGGGAATATCTGCGGTTCGCGTTATCGGTGAATGGATTCCTTGGTAGCAGATAGGATTTCCGGTAACATTGTCGGGTTCGTAGAATTAATCCGCCCGTTCTGATTAATCCACGTCTTAGCCTGAGATACCTTTGCAAGAATCCCGGAACGATTGTTGTCCTGCCTTCGGATGCAAAGGTGTATCTTTTTTCGTCCTAATTCAGAATCTCTCTGCCATACCAGATGAATGCTTTCGCACCCATCGCCTTATTTGCCTTTAACCGCCCGGATCACACCCGTCAGACCCTGGAGGCCCTCAAACGCAATCCCGAGGCTGCAACATCCACACTCTACATTTTTGCCGATGGCCCCAAAGAAGGGCTATCTGAGGAAAAAGAAGCCGGCGTCCGTGAGCTTCGGAAGATGATTCGGGAAGAACAATGGTGTGGAGAGGTGATCATCCGCGAAAGTCAGGATAACAAAGGGCTCGCCCGATCCATCTCTGAAGGTGTGACCGAGGTCGTGAGCCAGCATGGCAGGGTGATCGTGCTCGAAGATGACATTGTCACTTCTCCGGGATTTCTGCGCTACATGAATGAAGCACTGGACCTCTATGAAAAGAATAACAAGGTCATGCATATCGCCGGATACATGCCAGATATTCCACAAAAGGGATTACCTGAGACGTTTTTCCTCACCTTCATGAGTTGCTGGGGATGGGCCACCTGGGATCATGCCTGGCAGCATTTTGAGTGTGATTCTGCAGCCCTGTATGCCCGCCTGTTAAAGGAGCGAAAACTCGAAAATTTTAATTTGGGCGGTGCCATCAAATTTTCCAATTATCTCAAGGGTAACCTCACAGGCCGGCACAACTCCTGGGCCATCAAGTGGTTTGCCACCATCTTTTTCCGCCAGGGACTTTGCCTCTATCCACGGCAGTCTCTGGTGCAGAACATTGGCTTTGATGGCAGTGGGTCACACTACAACAAAGCCTTGGACAGGGTGCATCCCATGACCGTCAAACAGCTCCAGCCAGCTGTTTCGATTGATACCGACCAGCCACTTGTGGAACACCGACGGGGCCGAAAAGCCCTTGCACATTTCTACGTGTATCAAAACAACTACTCACTTCCCCATATCATCAGGGTCAATGCCCGCTGGTTCAAACAGCGGCTCCTGTTTTTGAAAGAATATTTCCAACCACCCAAAGCATTGTTATCACATGCGCATTCTCCACGTATCCACGCTTGATTGGGGCGGAGCCGCCAATGCTGCGATTAGGCTGCATAAAGGCCTGCTCAAGCAAGGCGTGGATTCCCGCTTTCTCTCCCTTCGAAAAAACAACTACGACATTCCGCAAAGCTACGCTTACTACGAAAGCACCTTTCCGGCAGCATGGAGACAAAAGGGTATGCACTTCGCCGAACGTGCCTATAACAAATTCAATGAACGAAAACTGAAGGGACGACCCGTCCATTTTGAGGTTTTCACCCTCAGCAACCAGTTTTCCAACATCCTCAAAAACCCTCATTATCAGCAGGCTGATATCGTGAACCTCCACTGGGTAGGCCGCTTCATGGATTATCCGGGCTTTTTCCGAAATAATACAAAGCCGGTAGTGTGGACCCTCCATGACATGGAGCCTTTCAACGGAGGCAATCACTATGAGGTGGAATTTCCCTTTGATGGCTACAAAGATCTGATTGCCACCCAGGAGCAGATCAAAATTGAGGCGATGAGAAACGCCAACATTACCATAGTAGGGCCATCGAAGTGGTTGATGAATCGCTCCAGCGAGAGCAAGGTTCTTGGACGCTTCCCACATCTCAACGTCCCCTACGGCATGGATACCTCCATCTTTACGGATATCGATCAACGAGAAGCCAGAGATGCCTGGGGCATTCCTCAGAATAAGCCCGCACTGATTTTCGTGGCAGAAGTCATCACCAACAGAAGAAAGGGATTTCATCTTCTGAAAGAAGCACTCACAAAGCTGGAGGATGCAGACATCACGTTGTGTGCCGTAGGCAAAGCCGACGACAGCCTGACATCCATTCCCAATTTTCATCACCTGGGCGTGATCAAAGATGAGCGCAAAATGGCTAGTGCCTACGCCGCTGCTGATGCCTTTGTGATTCCCTCTGTGGAAGACAATCTGCCCAATACGGTGCTGGAATCGATATGTGTAGGTACCCCGGTCATCGGATTCCCGATCGGTGGTGTGCCGGATATGGTCAGAACCGGTGAGAATGGAATCATCTGTGAAGAGGTAACATCAGATGCGCTGGCTAAAGGGATTCACAGCTTCCTTGAGCAGCAGCAACTCTTTGACAGAACCGCCATCCTGAATGAAGCTCACCGCCGATATGATGAATCTGTGCAGGCTGCCCGCTACATGGATCTATACGAAAGCCTGCTGGGCCTGGAATCCCAACCTTCAGCGTTGATGAATGAGGGATAAGCAAATAGAAAACTTACCCACAAAAAAAGGAATGTCTCAAAAGTCCTTTATTACCGCGCAGTCGCTAAGCAAAAGACGCAAAGACCGCTATTTGACCTGTTTTTTGCGCCCTTAGCGCCTTCTTTTTGTCTTTGCGGTGAAGAATTACCCCTTTTGACACAGCCTCTTTCTTCGAGGGACTGGAGCCTTTCGATGTGCGGTTGGAGGATGGGCTGCTACTCATCTTCGATGGCGTGGTGGAAGGCCTGAGTGAGCCCGATCTATCATGTTGTAAATGTAAAATGTGATTTTAAATTTACAACATCATGCCCGTCCTTCGGGGGCTCACCTGGCAACAGATACGAACACGTTTTTCTGGTCCTTTCACCGGGTAAATCCTGAATTCATCTTTGCAAATTGTCCATCGCATGGACAGATTTCAAAGGTAACTTTTCCAGTATGTTGGCTCCTCACCCTCCTCGCACGCACCCTCCATCCAGCCTTATTCCCCTACTTCCTCCCCTTCTTCTGACTCGGCTTGAACCGCATGAATTCACTTTGCTGCGGGCGGTTGTCGCGGCGCTGGTTTCGGGGCTGACCACCTCTACGACCTCCGCCCTGGCGGCGGGGAGGTTCGGCGTTTTCGTCCTTCATCGACAGGCTGATGCGCTTGCGGGCAATATCGACGCCTGTCACGTGGACAGAGACCTGCTGGTGGACTTTCACCACCTCGCTCGGGTGCTTCACATAGCGGTTGGCGAGCTGTGAGAGGTGAACCAGTCCGTCCTGATGGACCCCGATGTCCACAAAGGCGCCGAAGTCGGTGATGTTGGTGACAATACCTGGCAGCACCATGCCTTCGCGCAGATCGGCCATTTCGTTGATACCCTCGGCGAAGGAGAAAGCTTCGAATTGCTCGCGCGGATCGCGGCCTGGCTTGGCCAGTTCCTTCATAATATCCCGAAGGGTCGGCAGGCCCACCGTGTCGGTGACATATTTGTTGAGGTCAATGCGCTGGCGAATCTTGTCGTCACCTATGAGGTCTTTAATCTCGACCCCAAGTCCTGATGCCATTTGCTCCACAATGTGATAACTCTCCGGGTGCACCGCACTCGCATCCAGCGGATGTTTCGCATCTCTGATTCGCAGGAAGCCCGCAGCCTGTTCGAAAGCCTTATCACCCAGCCGGGGCACCTTTCTGAGCTGCTTACGGGTGACAAACGGGCCATTTTCCTGGCGATAACTCACGATATTCTGAGCCAGTGATGGTCCCAGACCAGAGACGTAGGTCAGCAATTGTTTCGAAGCCGTATTCACCTCCACGCCGATGCCGTTCACACAGGACTCTACGACATCATCCAGACCCTTTTTGAGCTGATTCAGATCCACATCGTGTTGATACTGACCAACCCCAATAGATTTGGGATCAATTTTCACCAGTTCAGCCAGCGGGTCCATGAGGCGGCGGCCGATTGACACCGCACCCCGGACCGTAATATCATGGTCAGGAAACTCTTCCCTCGCGACTTCAGATGCCGAATAAATCGACGCGCCGCTTTCATTGACCATCACGATGGTCACGCCTGGCAGCTTCAGATCGCGGAAGAAGGATTCTGTTTCGCGGCTGGCGGTTCCGTTGCCGACGGCCACGACTTCGACCTTGTGGCGCTGTACCAGATCCTTGATAATGTGTTCGGCCTGAGCCATTTTGCGTTGGGGCGGATGCGGGTAAATGGTGGTATTTTCCCTCAGATTGCCCTGCTCGTCGAGGCAAACAATTTTGCAACCGGTCCGAAAACCGGGATCAGCAGCAAGTACTCGTTTTTGACCCAAAGGTGCTGCCAGGAGCAATTGTCGTAGATTGTCGGCAAAGACCTTAATGGCTTCGAGGTCAGCGCGGTCTTTGGAAGAAATGCGCACATCGGTCTCAAGGCTGGGAGCCATGAGGCGCTTGTAGCTATCTTCGACGGCCATGCGCACCTGCTCTCCCGCCGGGTGCATACCTTTGACAAACCGTCGCTCCAAACGATACAGAGCGTCCTCTTCTTCCGGCCGGATGTTGAGCGATAAAACCAGCTCTTTTTCCGCACGGCGAAGGGCCATAAGTCGGTGAGAAGGAATGTTAGCGAGTTTTTCCCGCCATTCGAAATAGTCTTTGTATTTGGCTCCTTCTTCCTCCTTCCCTTTCATCACTTTAGCCTCAATGAAAGCTTCTTTTTCGAAGAGCTCACGCAGTTCGGCCCGGGCTTCCGGGTTTTCGTTGACGGTTTCAGCGATGATGTCACGGGCACCCTTGAGGGCATCCTCCACGGATTCTACATCCTGTTCGGGATCAATGAATGATTCCGCCAACTTTTCTGGATTCAGCGAAGGCGATTGCTCCAGGAGTTGATCGGCCAGGGGTTCAAGGCCTTTTTCTCGGGCGATGGTGGCGCGAGTGCGACGCTTGGGCTTGTAGGGCAGATACACATCTTCCAGTCGGCTCATGGATTCAGCCGCGTTGATATCGGCTTTGAGCTCATCGGTGAGCAAGTCCCGCTCAATCAGTGATTTGAAAATGGCCTCGCGGCGCTTGTCGAGCTGATCCAGTTGCTCGGCCCGGTCGCGAATGGCTGCCAGCTGAACCTCATCAAGGCTTCCGGTTACCTCCTTCCGATACCTCGCCATGAAGGGAATGGTGGCCCCTTCGTTGATCAGGGCCAGGGTAGCAGAAATTTGACGCGGAGCGAGATTGAGTTCGGAGGCAATCTTTTGGGTATGGCGAGACATCAGGGTGGGTGGGTTAACTGGTTCCTCAAAATAAGGAAAACAAATAAACGAGAGTTTGACCGGAGGGGCAAGATCTTCCCGATCTGCTTTTCTACCATTATGGTTGTGACCTCCTACCCTTGCTGAAGGATCTAGCCCGTTCAGCTTCGGACCTCTTCCCTTCTGACATCTGCTTTTTGGTGCACCCGGAATCTCTCTCCAACCTACAATCCCATCCGCACAGGGTTTTTCTCGATCTGATTTCTGAATTCTTTACTTCTTGATAATTGTCATCTGCCGCGCCCGGCTCTGGCCGGTGAAAATCCCCTGGCCACCTTCGATGTTACCTTTGAGGCGGGCAGGCTGCCCGAAGGGGCTTAAGCTGGCTCCAATAGCCGCATCTCGCGTCGTGGCAAATTCTGAATAGGCCTCCGTCACAGAAATGATTGTATGGGTGATCGTATCGCCAACCTGATAATCATAGAGCGTACCGAATGTCTGAATCTCTCCATTGTTGAGCTGATCATCGGCCAGAAAATCCTGTTCTACGTTCGTGACCCACACTGTGTCTTGGGTACCATCTTCGTTCTCCGTGATTTCAGGTTCTCGGACGGATAGCACGCGACGAAAAAAGTTGCGGGTATTAGGGTCATCCTGAAAGCGGGTCAGAATCAGGGCTCTGTCTTCGTCATTGAAGCGAACGATCGGCTCTTCAAATTCCACAGGTCTGGGGATGTAGGTCGTTGCCAGGAGTTCTTCCCCTTCCTGGGTGGTGACCCGCAGGGTGAATGGGGTGTCATACAGCGCAGGAACCGGCGCAAGCGTTCCATACAGGACAACTTCCTCCCCGAGAAAATTCCGGAAGCGATTCACGGATGCAGTATCCAGCAGCAGCTCCAGGCCGGGTGTGCTTAATGGAATTTCCAGGGAGATCAGCGTGTCTGTCTGGTTATTGTAGGACAGCGAAACGATGGCATCTTTCACATAAATCAACCGAAGGTCGTCGTAAAAGCCCACGGTCTGTGTCAGGACTACCGCCACCGGATTTCCGGGCTCCAGGTATCCCTCCACAAAAACTTCTGACTCGACCTCTGGTAGTTCAATCTCTATCTGCTGAGTCAGGTCGCAGGAGGATAATGCAACGGCAATCAGGAGGAATAATACGGTATGCTTGGTCATGGGGCTTCTATTCTATGGTTCTCACAAAGGTCACTAAACTCAACTATTTTCTTGTCTCGATTCTCGGTCCTTTTTCATCCCCTCTTTCCCCCTCTCCAGCTCACGATCCAACGCCTCAGGGGGATGTTCTGGGATCGGCTCTCGCTACTGACTTCTGACTTCTGACTTCTCAGTTCTCAAAACTTAAAATTGTACGTCAGCGACGGGACGATCGGAAACAGCGCGACCTGTTCGGCTTCGTTCTGGAGTGTTTCATCGTTACGGCCATTGAAAATGAAGTAGATATTTCGGCGGTTGTAGGCATTATAGGCCGAGATGGTCAGATCGGATTCGCCCCACTTCGGAAAAAATTTGATCACAACGCCCAGATCCAGTCGGTGATAGGCCGGCAGGCGGAAGTTACCTCTGTCACCAAACACCGGCACGCCAGTGGGGAACCCGCCATTGGCTCCCTGGAGAAAATCGGAGCCAAGATTCCAGGCAAACTGGTTGGCGATGGTCGTCACATTGCCAGAGATGTAGGTCCAGGCCGCACTGGCGCTCAGGCGCTTGTTGAACTGGTAAATGCCCACGATATTGACCGTGTGTCGGGCATCGTAGGGGGGGTGGAAAGCCCGTCCTTCATTAATCGCGTCTTCCTCAATGTATTCGCCAGTGCGCCAGGTCCCATCAAATTCTCTCCAGGACCAACCGAGGGTATATCCGATCCAACCTGTGAGTTTGCCGGTGAGTTTTTCGATGTAAAGTTCGTTTCCGTAGGCCCATCCGCGGCCAAAGACAAACTCCGATTCGAGATCCTCATTCACAAAAAGGTTGGCCCCATCTCGGAAGTCGATCTGATTTTGCAGCCATTTGTAATAGATCTCATTGCTGATCAAAAAGTTTTCTCCAATGCCTGCGGTAATCCCAAACGCGATCTGATCCGACAATTGAGGTTGGACCCCTGCGGTGGATGGGTACCAGATATCTGTCGGGAGGGAGGTGCCGCTATTGGCCACCAGATGCAGATACTGCGCCATGCGGGCATAGCTCAGCTTGAGGGAGGCATTATCTGTGATGTTGAATTTGGAGGCAAAGCGCGGTTCGAAGTTCCAGTATGTGGCATTATCGGTTGAAAAACCAGAGAGACGTGCACCAAAATTCAGGGTCAATCGGCTGTTGACTTCCCAATCGTCGGAAATGTAGGCGCCCAGTTCTGTGCCGAAATACTGATCCCCGGAGTCGAAGCTGAAGGTGCTATCGGAAGAACCAGCATTGAGACGGCCTACATTGAAGGTGTGGTACATGCCGGATGCGCCAAAGCGAACCGTGTGTTTGTTGTCTGGCAACCAGGTGAAATCTGTCCTCCCCCCCCAATCAGTAATCTGCGACCCCAGCTCAAAGGAAAACAGATCAAACTGGTTGGCAAGGACGTATTGGTAGTCGGTGTAGAAGGCCGACACATTCATGTAGAGCTTGCTGTTGAAAAAGTGATTCCAGCGCAGGGTAGCATTGGTGTTGCCCCAGTCAAAATTGAAGTTGAAATCCCCATCATCAAACAAAAAACGGTCACGCCCGAAATAGCCACTGAGAAACAGCTGATCCCGTTCACCCAGATCAACATTTAGCTTGGTATTGAGGTCATAAAAAAAGTAATCGGGTATCTGAAAAAAGTCCGGGTTGTCTTCATTGGCACGATTGACAGCGGAGGTAATGATGTCAGCATAGGTTCTGCGACCCGATACGAGAAAAGATGCCTTGTCTTCGGCGATGGGACCTTCCAGGGTAAGTCTGGAAGAAATCAAGCCCAGCCCTCCTGATCCTGAAAATTTCCGGCGATTGCCTTCATTCATTTTCACATCAATCACAGAAGATAGCCGACCTCCGTATTGACCCGGAAAGCCTCCTTTAAACAGCTGAACGTCTTTAACGGCATCCGGATTGAACGTGGAGAAAAAGCCAAATAAGTGATTGGGATTGTACAACACGGTGTTGTCGAGCAAAACGAGGTTCTGATCGGAACCACCCCCCCGAACAAAAATGCCGGAGCTTCCTTCCGTACCGGTTGAAACGCCCGGTTTGAGTTGTAGGGTTTTGATGATATCCACCTCCCCCA
>CAZLKP010000005.1:21790-30104 GCA_964560095.1 uncultured Bacteroidia bacterium | reverse complement strand
CAGCAAGATTGCCCCACTGGTGCGGAAGCAATCCCATCAACACGATGGAGTCGGTACCGACCTTGACCTCAGCCTCGATCAGGAAGTCCGTGCGGACCACGCCGGTGGCTTCGTTGTAGTCCCACTGCACTTCGGTATTGACCGGAAACACAAACGCATAGGGCGCAAATTGGGCAGCAACCGTATTCAGATCCGTCGCAGCAGGCGGCACAAAGGCCATGGACCAAAAGTTCTGACCATTGAGATCGGAGGTGTAGGTACTGCCGGATTGGCTCCAGACAGTTCCGGGCGGGCCAAATACGATGAAATCGGCGCCGTTACGGGCGTCAGTGATCAGGATTTTCGCCCCAGAAATCACGGCCGAACCTTCGTTGAGGGTAACCTTGGCCAGGTTGGCGGAATCTTTGCGGAAATACAAAAACGGCATCCCGATACCGGCGGTAGCCTGGAAGTGATTGGCTCCTTGCTGCCAGTCCATGGTCAGGGTCCAATCGGAAAAATCGGACACTTTCGCCTCCGGCGCATTCAGGCCATCCACCCCAACCACTACGGGCAGGATGTTGTCAATGGGCCCCCAGGGAATGTAGGTCACCACCAGGCCTTCGTTCACCGTTTTCAAGGTGTAGGGGTAGCTGAACAGGTTGTCAGCGTGATTATTCTTGATCTTGGCAGACCACCAGTCATTGGTGGGCACGGGTTTGGTGGCGGCAGTGCCGATAGTGAGGGGAGATCCGGATGGATAGGAATTTCTTCCGGCCACATCTGTGCCGGGAAAGGTAGTGGTGTAGCTTCCCTGGTCCAGATTGACAATCTGTCCGCTCGATTCAGAAAAGAAGAGCAGGAAAAACAAGACCAATAAGCTAACCGAAGAGTAGTAGTAGAATAGTTTTCGCATGAAATCAATCTAACCAATTCAAAGATCGAAAGAAAAGAATCCGGCAGTTAGGCAGCTCATGAAGTAGTCATGATGTATCCACTTTATAAGGGAGTTTCCTTCCATATTCATACCAAAAGGAGCCTGTGCAGGCTCATAATTTCAGTTCCTCCGGGTCCATATTCATTAAACTGAGCCGACCAATATCCCTGGCAAATACCCTGGGGAAAGGTTGATTTTCGACGTGGCTTCGCACCCAGATGTCGAAGCGTATGACCTCCGGACTGACCGGATCCCACTGTAATTCGCGCGTGAGGCGACTGAGGATGTCGGACATTTCCTGGCTGAGAGGCGAAAATTGGAAGGATTGTCGCTCCAGCAACAGCAGGAATCGAAATATGGCTTCCTGCCGTAAGTCAGGCTCATATTTGGCCATGTGTTTGCGAAGTGCTTCGATTTTGGGCGAGGCCAGATCCGGCAAATCCCGGTCAATAAGGATCATGATTTCGTAGAGCCTCAGGTGAATGTTCCAACCACTTTTATCGGCAAACAGCGTCTGCACGTCTCCGAGGAGGTCATAGGCATGTCGGTGATCACCGGCAAGATATTCGATGCAAGAATCCAGGTAGGTGAGATAGTCGAGGTAGGTATTGCCACGGCCGCGCTTGCGAAATGACTCCAGGCCGTTGATCACCTTTCGGGCCTCCCCGACCTGATGACGGTATAGGCAGGCAAACAGCAGATATGTGGAGGCATACATGAAGTTGGTTTTTTGGGCAGGGAAGGTCGCGGCAGCCTGCCTGGCTGCCCGGTAGCCTTCTTCAAATCGAAATGCTTGCAGGTGCAGGGCGGAAAGCCGAAGATAAGTAGTCCCCAGCCGATTTTTGGAGGCGATGCCACGATGTGATTCAAGCAAATCAACAAGCTCCTGCAGGGCCTCGCTGGCTGCCTCATATTGTCGGCTGTTTTGATATTTGGTAATCAGGAGGCTCAGGTGATAATAGTGGGCACGGGGGGAATAGTGGTCTTCAATGGCCTCTTCCATCTCTTCTAGGTGCTCGTCGAGGTAGGCCAGAGCAGCATTCCCACTGCCGCCAGAATCCTGTAGATGTGCCTGGAACGTATCAAAGATGTGGCTGGTATCCAGATCGGTTTTATAGGTTTGAAATGCTTCAAGGATCTGCTCCCCGTATCCTTCCACTTCCGCTACGGATTGGGTGGTGGCAAGATTACGGAGCCCCACGAGGGCGTGCAACTGGTGCTCGGGGAAGCCACAATCCCGTGACTGCCGGAGGCACTTCAGATAGATCTCCCTGGAGAGGTCGTACAGCCCTCTACGACGAAGCAGCACGGAATATACCAGCTGCTTCTGAATGTCGATAGCGACATACCCGGCCTGGTCCTGCCGGATGCCGGGGTTGTTTTCAAGATTGATGCTCAGAGCCAGAACTTCCAGCATGCGCTCAAGCAATCGGCCTTTCATCATCAGAAATGCCTTGGATTTTGGATCCCCGTAGAGGCGGCTGGCTGCCTCAGCCTGGGTCATCTCCGGATGCCGTTCGAGCAAAGCTATCAGCTTCAGCGCCGTGTTTTCTCTTTTGACATGAAAGGCACTCAGGAAGTTCCGCAGGTAGCGTTTTTCCCCTTTGGACATCGAAAAATAGATCTGACGAATTTTTTCCACGATACTTTTCTTGCTGATAACCCTTTTTTCCGTTACCATATTAGAACGGATTTTTCACGATTCCCAACATAAATTTGGCGACTTGCTCAGGACGAAAAGCACCAAAAGTACTCAAAAAATCAATTATCCAGGGTTTTTGTACTTTTTTGCTCACATGCAAATCGAAGTCCTCTTAGAGACCGAGGACCGCTTTGCATATTATTCCGTTACCTGAACCCGCTTTTTTCCATATAGCTCCTACAAGCCAGGGCTATACTTGTCATGTGTTAGGGAAAAGCACGATTAGCGTCCGAAACAAGGACAACGCCCGGAGAGTAAAATCTCCGGGTTTTTTTATAGATTCAACTCGCTCCATTTCTCTGTTTTTGGGTTTCTTTACAGAACAAACTCTCTGTCCGGGAATTCCGGCTGACATATGTCCCGATTCCCGGCTCAATGTCATTCATTCATGGACCTTTCACCTCCGGACGCCTACCCCCTCCCTAAGCGATCATTTCTACCGCAGGATTTCAAAGTATCCAACTGGAATTCTCTCGAACCGTATTTTCAACAGCTTCTCGAAGAAGACCCGCAGGGCCTGAATGGTCTTGTGGCCTGGCTCAACAAACTCGACGAGCTGGAGTCAGTTCTTCTGGAGGATTATGCTTGGCGCTTCATTCGAATGTCCTGCGATACCGATAGTAAAGACAAGCAGAGCAACCTCACCTTCTACCATCAGAAGATTGCCCCTAAGAAATCTCCCTATGGGCACCAGTTCAACCGCAAGATTTTTGAACACCCCGCGTTTGAGCAACTGCCGGAAGCCTACTATCCTGCTTCCCGGATCATTCGCCAACAAATCCATCTCTACCGCAAAGAAAACATTCCGATTCAGACCCGCTTAAAGGAAATTGGCCAACAGTATTCCACCTTCACGGCCAGCATGACCGTGGAACACAACGGTCAGGACCTGACCCTCCAACAGGCGCTCAAGCTTCTGGACGAAAAAGACCGAAACCTGCGTCAGACCATCTGGGATAAAGTTGGAAACCGCCGGCTGGAGAGCCAGGAGGAAATGGAAACCATTTTTGATGAAATGCTTGATCTCAGGCATCAGGTCGCCATAAATGCCGGTTTTGACAGTTTTACCCGCTACAAATTTGCCGACAGCGGGCGGTTTGACTACAGCATTTCTGACACCCAGGATTTCCATCAAACGGTCGAGGAAGTGGTGAGGCCTGTGCTGAGCGTCTTTCTCCAGGAAAGACAGGAACGGTTGGGACTTGAGCAACTCCGCCCGTTTGATTTGCAGGTGGATATGTTTGACTCCGAACCCCTTTCTCCATTTAACACCGCTGATCAGCTCCTGGAGGGGGTGATCAGGATTCTCCACCGCCTCAAGCCTGAGCTTGCCAACATGCTGAAGGTGATGCATAAGCGTGGGTTTCTGGACCTCGAAAGCAGAAAAGGGAAAATGCCGGGTGGATACAATTATCCGCTGATGGAAAGCGGAATTCCCTTCATCTTTATAAATGCCGTTGGGTCGCCCTCCGATGTCATCACGCTGCTTCATGAAAGCGGCCATGCCGTCCAGTCCTTCCTCATCAGAGATCTTCCCATGACCCAGCGTAACCTCCCTTCTGAAGTGGCAGAACTGGCTGCTATGACGATGGAACTGATTGGTCTTGATTTTTACGACGAGTTTTATCCCGACCCGGAAGATAGACGCCGGGCCCAGAAAAATCAGCTGAGACGATGCATCACCATGCTCTCGTGGATCGCGGCCATTGATGCCTTTCAGCAATGGGTGTATGACCATCCCGGACATAGCCGTGAGGAGCGCACCCAGGTGTGGAAAGATCTATATTTCCGCTTCCATGGCCACGATGTCGATTGGGATGGGTATGAACAATTCCTGCCGGGCCAGTGGCATAAGCAGCCCCACGTTTTTGAATACCCGTTTTACTACATCGAATACGGGTTGGCTCAGTTGGGAGCCCTATCCATCTGGAAGAATTTCAGAAAGGCCCCCCAAAAAACACTGAACCAATATCTCGAAGCCCTCTCCCTCGGCTACACGCGCACCATCCCGGAGATCTACCAGACAGCAGGTATCCAGTTCGATTTTTCCAGAGACTACATTCAGGAAACCGTCGATTTTTGCCTCGATATGTACCAAAGCATCTGATACGGACAGTTTTTACTCAGAACTTTCAGGAGAAAGAATCCGGAGATTCATGCGTCAAATCCATGTAGCGAAATCAGGAATTTTACACGAAAATAAAATTTCTGATAGATGCGTATATCCAAAAATCAAACCACTTCTTTCCGTCTCCGGTGGTTGTGGCAACATCTCACTCCGGTTGGAGCCATCTTAGCCATAGCAGCTATCCTGATGGTCCTGGACAGCAACAACACCTCTGTGGCAACCCTATCGGGATTCGAGCACCGGAGATCTCTCGCTATCAATCAGGCGATGGTCGCTGCAGCAGAAGATCTGGAAGATATTCCTTTGGTGATCATTCTGGAGGATTCCTGGGTAACGTCTCTGACACATGGGGGAGATATCCAGCATGAAAAGGCCTGGGATATCGCACTCACCAAATCAGATGGAATCACTGAAATCCCGTTTGAGATTGAATCGTTTGACCCGGTAGCGGGAAAACTGGTGATCTGGACAAAACTGGATACCCTGCATCACGCTGGAACCAATCAGTTTTGGCTGTATTATGGCGGCCATGCCACTGCAGACCCATCCGACCTCTCGGTGTGGGATGAATACCTGGGTGTCTGGCATCTGGACAGCACACTGCAAGACAGTGGTCCTGGTGCCTGGGATCTATCTGAGAAAAACACAAGCAGCATATCCGGCATTCTGGGTGAGGCCCGTGAGGGCAGCAACAGCGGATATCTCCAATCCGGAGACTTGGACCTGGTGGATGGCGCCGATTCCCTCTATGGTAGTATTTGGGTGAAAGTAGCCGATCAGAACCTTGATGGTGGATTGATGGCGAAAGGCAACTGGGGGGGCAATTGCCCTCTCCTGTTTTGGAGAGACCGCTCCGGCAACAACAGCGGCAGAGCCCATACGTTTTCCATCCTGGTTCATGGCGACGGGCAGTCCCGGCGGATAGAAGGGACCGCCGGACTTTCAGCAGACACAAACTGGCATCACGTGGCCTTCACGTTTGCTGCCGGGCGGAGCGATGGCCTTCGCCTCTATGTCGATGGTGAAGAAGATGCCAACAGCCCGGTGGATGTGAAGAGTATTTCTGGCATTCATAGCAATAACCAGGCTTTCCGTATTGGCCGCTCTGCCAACAACAATTCCTTTAGCGGTATCATGGATGAGGCCAGATTGTCATCGGTCGTGCGGGGAGCCGACTGGATCGGGACCGAGTATAACAACCAGTCAGCACCAGCCTCATTCTGGACCATTGGGGCAGCCGAGGATCTTGCCCCCAGTCTTCCTGTGGAGTGGGAATCCATTTCCGCCCGAGAGCTTGGCAAGCGCGACATTGAAATCATATGGAGCACAGCCATGGAATACAACAACCACCAGTTTCATATAGAGCGGAGCCTGGACGGAGCTTCTTTTCAAGAGGTTGGAGAGGTATATTCAAAAGGCGACTCAGAGGTGCCGCAAACATATATTTTCCATGATCTGAGACCTACTCCATTCTCCGAAGGCAATTTGGTGTATCGAATCAGGCAGGAAGACATGGATGGCAGCAGCACAATATCCCCTTCTGTGGAAGTACAGATCGCACCTGAACATCAGTTACATGTCTATCCAACCGCGTTCAGGGACTTACTAAGAATCTCTATTCCGGAATCCTCCAGTCTCGGAGGCACACTCAGTCTCCGCAGCATGAATGGGCAAAAGATTGCTGAAGATCCGCTGGGGCCCACCTCTGGTGGAGAAATCATCACCTGGTATGCACCTGATGGGCTCCCTCCTGGCTATTATTTTGTGGAGGTCGCTTATGAAGGAAAACGAACCTATGTCGAGAAAGTGCAGCACCGCTAAAGGTCGGGGCTGAATCAGCGTGACGAATAAACAGGGGCTGTCTCAACAGGCTATTTTTCTCCGTGGACGCTAAGAAAACGCTAAGGACGCTAAGGAATAGACATTGTCAGGTCCTTAGCGCACTTTGCGAAACCTTGGCATCTTAGGGGGTAAAAGCTTAAAGGATTTGTGAGACAGCCTCTTGTTTCATGCATGCAGACCGTATCAGAGCGTTCTTCGGATTTCGTTCACGTGGTAGGATTCGATCGTATCACCGACCTTCAAATCGGGATAGTTTTCCACAGTAAATCCAAACTCCTGTCCACCGAAAACTTCTTTCGCATCATCTTTGAAGCGCTTCAAAGACCCGAGTTTTGAATCGTAGATTACCACCCCATCACGAATAACCCTAACGGGATCGTCGCGTTTGATTTTGCCAGTTTTGACAATTCCGCCAGCTACGGTACCGACTTTGGTAATCTTGAAAATATCCAGGATCTCTGCCGTACCCATTTCCTCCTCTTTGATTTCGGGAGAAAGTAGGCCTTCAAGGGCATCACGAACATCATTGATGGCATCGTAGATCACAGAGTATGTGCGGATATCAACTTCTTCCCGCTCGGCCAGGGTACGGGCCTGTGCATTCGGGCGAACATTAAAGGCGATGAGTACGGCATCAGAAGCGATGGCGAGGTTCACATCGGCCTCTGTGATGGCACCGTTTCCTTTGGTAATGATGTTTACCTGCACCTCTTCGGTCGAGAGCTTCATCAATGCACCGGACAATGCTTCCACAGATCCATCCACATCACCACGAATAATCACATTGAGCTCTTTGAAGTTTCCGATTGCGCGACGGCGGCCGATTTCTTCGAGGGTAATGCGCTTGGTCTGGCGGAACTGCTGCTCGCGAAAGAGTTCCTGCCGGCGCTGGGCGATCTGCTTGGCTTTTCCTTCCTCATCAAAGACGTGGAATTTATCTCCGGCCTGCGGAGCGCCACCCAGTCCGAGCAACTGCACCGGTTGCGAGGGTCCGGCTTCTTTGACGCGCTCCCCATTCTGGTCGATCAGGGCTCTGACCTTTCCGTAGTGAATGCCTGCGATGATTTCGTCTCCGACTGAGAGAGTACCTTTCTGTACCAGCACCGTGGCCACATTCCCACGCCCTTTGTCGAGACGTGCCTCAATGACCGTGCCGACGGCGGTGCGGTCGGGATTGGCTTTAAGCTCCAGGATCTCAGCTTCAAGGATCACTTTTTCTAACAGGTCCTCCACTCCCTGGCCTTTGAGGGCTGAAATTTCCTGACTTTGGTATTTACCTCCCCAATCTTCGACGAGATAATTCATCCCGGCGAGCTGGGTTTTGATTTTTTCAGGATCAGCCCCTGCCTTATCAATTTTATTGAGCGCAAATACAATGGGTACTCCAGCGGCCTCTGCGTGATTGATGGCCTCTTTGGTTTGAGGCATCACAGCATCATCAGCTGCTACGACAATGATGGCTACGTCGGTGGCTTTGGCACCACGAGCACGCATGGCGGTAAAGGCTTCGTGGCCCGGTGTATCAAGGAAGGTAATGGTGTTCCCATCAGCCATCTTCACCTCGTAGGCACCGATGTGCTGGGTAATTCCGCCTGCCTCTCCTGCCGCCACGTTGGCTTTTCTCAGGTTATCAAGGAGCGTGGTTTTACCGTGGTCCACGTGTCCCATCACCGTAACGATGGCCGTGCGAGGATGAAGATCTTCGGGCGCATCTTCAATCTCCTCA
>CAZLKP010000005.1:0-21780 GCA_964560095.1 uncultured Bacteroidia bacterium | reverse complement strand
GAAGTTAATATCGTGTCCATATTCCTCAGCGATAATGGTCATCAATTCAGCGTCAAGACGCTGGTTGATAGAGATCATCATACCGAGTTCAAAAGACTTTTTGATGATATCATTGACGTGCACGTCAAGGAGGTCGGCAAACTCATTGGCAGAGATAAACTCCGTCACATTGATCACGCTTTGCTCCTCTGCTGCCTGGGCGGCTTCCTGATCGCGACGTGCCGCGCTCTGATCACGCTTAGCTCGCCGGAGTCGTTGCCTGCTTCTGGAGGCACCACGTCCCATCTGGCTGAGGGTGTCGCGGATAGACTTATCGACCTCTTTCTGAGTGGGTTTCTCTTTTTTGCCCTTGCTTCTGCCACCAGACTTGGTGTCGGATCCTCCCTGGTTTCCGGTGGTGGATGCGCCTGAGCCGCTTTTTCTTTTGCGCCGTCGTCTTCGGCGCTTTTTCCCACTTTCAGACTTATTCTGAGCGTCATCCTGGGATGAATCTTTGTCGCTCTTTTTGGGTTTTGAACCGGAAAGGTCAATTTTTCCAACCACTTTGAGACCGGAGAGCTGGGGAGTTTTATCACCGGCGGTAATGGTCCCTCTTTCTTCCTCAGCGGAGGCCACCTCTTCCTGTTCAGCTGGCTTTTCGGTCATTTCCTCGGCGGGTTTTTTAGCCGCAGGTGCTTTCTCTTTATCAGCGGGTTTTTTAGCCGCTTTTTTTGCTACAGGCTCCGTTTTTTGAGGTTCTTCCTCTTTTTTCTCTGGTTTCGCAGGCACTTCAGCCGGCTTTTCCTGTTTGGGTACCTCGGTCTTAGGCTGTTCTTGTTTCTTCTCAACGACGGTCTTCGGCTTTTTTCCGGACTTTTTCTGAATTTCATCCAGATCTATTTTCCCGACGACCTTGATTGCTGGCATGTCCGGATTTTTTTCCGGTTTCGGTTCGGGGATTTCCGCTTCTTTCTCCTGAACGGATTCCGGTGTTTTCGCCTCTGGCTGCGGTTTAGGCTCTGGCTGTTCCAGTTTAGAGGCAGATTTTTCTTCTTCTTTGCTAGCCGCAGGCTCTGGTTTTTTTCGGATAATGGCCTGGCTTCCGGGAGAAATTCTGTTTCGCAGCTGCTCAGCGGAGAGCGGATCTTTTTCTGTTTCTTCCGATTCAGATTGTTGTTCCTCTTCCTCGGGGTGAGGAATCACTGTTTTGAACTCTTCTTTTCTCTTCTCAGACAGTTCTTCCGCTTGCTGCTTCAGCATTTTCTCATCAGCGAACTCAATGAGGAGCAGCTCATACTGATCACCGGTCAGTTTGGTATTGGGGGAATTCTGGACAGAATGACCTTTGTCCCCCAAGTGCTCCACGAGCGCAGAGGTACTGACGTTCAGTTCTTTCGCTACTTTGAAAAGCCGAGTATTCTTTTTGTTTTTTCCCACCATAGAGTGAGTTTGATCGGGACAAAAATAATCAGTTCACTGATTATTAGCTAATTGTCAATTTGAATTTTATGAATATCAGAAAAAAGAAGCTGGGAGAGCCATAACTCCCCCAGAGGATACGATCGTACTCTTCCTTCTGATATAAGTACAAGTCAACGCGTACCAGCGGTCCAATATGCTTTCTGAAAATGAGGTTACATCATCATGAGCAATTAGGCTTCGCTGTCTTCGGCTGCAGGTTCGTCCTTTTCTTCCGCATCCTCTTCTGCATCTTCGCTGTCAAATTCAGCCTGGATAACATTGAGAACATTGAGAATCGTTTCCTTATCAAGGTCGGAACGACGAACGAGTTCATCCATCGAAAGGGACATCACAGCTTTAGCGGTATCGCAACCGATCCGTTTGAGCTCATCAATAATCCACTGTTCGATTTCGTCATTGAACTCGTCGAGTTCGATGTCTTCCTCGTTGGGATCCAGTTCCCGGTAGACATCAATCTGGTAATCGGTCAGTTTACTGGCCAGCTTGATATTCAGGCCATTTTTACCGATTGCCAGGGAAATCTGGTCGGGTTTCAGGTACACCTGAGCGGTTCGGGATTCTTCGGAGAGTTTGGTCGAAGAAATCTTCGCCGGGCTCAGGGCACGGGTGATGTAAAGAACGTCGTTGGCTGTGTAGGAAATGACGTCGATGTTCTCATTTCTGAGCTCACGGACGATGCCGTGGATACGGCTCCCTTTCATTCCTACGCAGGCACCCACCGGGTCGATCCGGTCATCATAGCTTTCGACTGCCACTTTCGCGCGTTCGCCTGGTTCCCGCACGATGCCACGAATGTTAATCAGGCCGTCAAAAATCTCTGGCACTTCCTGCTCAAAAAGTTTTTCCAAAAACAGGGGAGAAGCCCGTGAGATGATGATTTTGGGATTATTGTTTTTCATGGTCACCTCGGTGATGACAGCGCGAATGGTGTCACCTTTGCGGAAGCGATCCTTGGGGATCTGCTGCTGCCGGGGCATAGACAATTCGTTTCCTTCATGCAGCACCAGGATTTCATTCCGCCAGACCTGGTATACTTCCCCGACGATCACTGTTCCGACGAGGTCCTGATATTGCTCTACAATGGAGGCTTTTTCCAGATCGCGAATTTTCTGTGTCAGGGTTTGCTTGGCAGTCTGTACGATTTTGCGGCCAAAGGTGAAGAAATTAATTTCTTCAGCGATTTCGTCACCGACTTCATAGTCGGGATCAATCTCAAGGGCTTCACTGAGTGGGATCTGGCGGGTTTCATCTTCGAGTTCGAAGTCTTCCACCACTTCTCGTTCACGGAAGCCCTGAATATCGCCCTGATCGACGTTCACGATAATGTCAAAATTTTCGTCGGATCCGTACTCTTTGCGAATCATCGTACGAAACACCTCTTCGAGCACCCCCATGAGGGTGACTCTGTCGATGTTTTTGAACCGTGAGAACTCGGTAAAAGCATCAACAAGGTTTACTTTGGGATCAACTACTTTTTTTCTGGCCATTGCGTTCTATGCTGGCGCACGTGGCGCGTTTCGTCAATTATGCAAGAATAACTTTAGCAGTCTGAATGTCGTCAAAGGCAATGTGATGAGGGCTTTGTTCGGATTCAGACGCCTGTTTCTTCTTCTTCTTATTGGACACAGACACGGGTTCCAGCAGGATATTCGTCTCCGTAACTTCCATCAGTTTCCCTTTGAAAGTCTGTCCGTCATTGGTTTGTACCGATACATGGCGACCAATGTTCGCAGGAAATTGCCTTCTGACCTTAAAGGGCTTACCTATACCGGGGGAAGAAACCTCCAGGCGGTAGGCCGATTGCATGAGATCCTGTTCATCCAGCATTCGCCCCACGCTGCGGCTCACATCCATACACTTCTCCAAGGTAATGCCGGCATCGGTATCGACCTTGATACTCAGTACGGCATATTTTCCCCTGGTGAGGTTGATGTCAACCACAAAAACGTCGGGAAATGTTTCAATGATCAGGGACTCTATCTTACCCTGTAGTTCTGTTGACAACATGGCAAAAAAATAAGGGAGAAAAACTCCCTTCCAGAAGACAACCTACACAGTTGCCCCACAAAAGTAACACATTTTCCTCAAACTCCAATGCCTTGAATCATCTGAAAAACGCTCTCTGAATGAGGCTCTTTCGGAATCCTGCAGATTGTATCGATATTTGCTTACCTCGATTAATCCCGAACAGCATGCCACAGCCTACTTTCCTCTCCCGTGGGTTCCTTCCGGGAGTGAGCAATGTACATCTCAAAGAAACAATAAGACTGTCCATGCCCGTTGCGGTCAGTCAGCTGGGCATTGTTCTGACCGGGGTGGTGGACAACATGATGGTGGGATGGGTGAGCTATGAGCACCTGTCTGCCGCTTCTCTGGGAAACGGAATCTTCATCATCCTGGCAGTCATCTCTATGGGGATTACCAATGCCATTTCGCCGCTTGTGGCTGAAGCCGATGCGGAGAAAAAGCCCTGGAAATGTCGCATGTTTCTTCACCAGGGCGTGCTCGTTGGAATCGGAGCCTCCATTCTCACCATGCTGTTGATGGAAGGCAGTATGCAGGTGCTTCCTTACATGGATCAGCCGCCGGAGGATGTGCGTCTTGGCAGTAGCTACATGCAGTGGTTATCGGCCTCTGTGCTCCCGATGATCCTGTTTTTAACCTATAAGCAATACACTGATGGGTTATCCCTCACGCAAGTGGCCATGGTGGTGACCCTTATCGGTCTGGCCGTCAATACGCTTGCGAATTGGCTGCTGATTTTTGGCCACTGGGGATTTCCAGAAATGAAACTGAACGGGGCGGGCGTGCCCACCCTGATCAGCCGCGTGGTGATGTTTGTGTTGATTGCCGGATTCGTTCATATCTACAAGCCCTCCCACGTGAAACGATCGCAGGGATGGCGACCCTTGCCACGAACGCTTCGCAAAATCCTCTATCTGGGGGTTCCTTCGGGGCTACAAATGTTTTTTGAAGTAGGCGCCTTTGCCGGAGCCATCATCATTGTCGGGTGGATTGGTCAGGCTCCCAGATCGGCGCATCAGATTGTGTTGAATTTATCTTCGGTGACCTACATGGTGGTGACTGGCATCGCAGCCGGAGCAACGATCCGGGTAGGCAATGCGCGTGGGCGCAGAAACATGCGAGAAGCCCGGGAAGCGGGATTTGCAGGATTGTGGCTTGGGGTTCTGTTCATGCTAGTGTCAGCGGTGGTATTCGTATGGGGGCGACATATGATTCCGGCCTGGTACAACGATCACCCGGAGGTGCTTCAGATTGCTTCAGGGCTCATGGTTCTGGCAGGAGGATTTCAATTATTTGACGGGATCCAGGCCGTGGGGCTGGGGATCCTGCGCGGGCTTCAGGATGTGGTGATCCCGATGTTTGTGGCATTTGTTTGCTACTGGATCATCGCCCTGCCCTTGGGCTATGTGACTTCCTTTACCCTGGGATGGGGAGTCAAAGGAATTTGGGTGGGATTTGTGGTGAGCCTGGGGCTGGCAGCCGTAGCGTTTGTGTGGCGATTTATTGGGCTTACCAGAAAACCTGTAGAAACAGAAGATTCATCATGTTCTCCCATCGGGGGTCAAAATGAAGCCAAAAACCCTTGATTTACAACTCCTAGCGAAATTTCGCTTGACGTTTTCTCCCTTCTTTCTTTACCTTGTGGCATATGTCATTAGCTGCTCCCGTCACCGACCGGCAGGCTAATACTTCACGGATACACTACGCGATTCTTTCGGTCTTGATTGGCCGAAACCATCTATTCAACCAACCTCCTTGCTGTCATGATCAGACGTAAAGTACTGGCCTGTATCACACGCGTAAATGGCACCCAAAGGGAAGTGCTCGTCTTCGAACGGTCGAACAGGCCCGGCGCTCTCCCTGAACTCCCGGGCGGGAATGTTGGCCCCAACGAGCGGCCGGAAGAAGCCCTCTATCGCCAGATTGAGGAAGAAACCGGATTGATTCATCTCAACTTTGTCGGGGAACTCACGAATGACCGGTTTTTCCATCCTCTGAAAAATCAGCGCCAGGAGCGTACATTCTTTCACGTGGAATCCCTGGAACGCCCGCCTAAAAGCTGGTTGCATGAAGTCAGCTCTTTTGGAAAAGATGACGGGGAACAGCTTCGGCTGTATTGGATGCCGATCCAGGAGGCCCAAAGTCAGCTTGCCTTTCAACAGGGAAAGGCCCTCAGACATATTTCCTATCAGATTTTTAGCGAAACAGGGTGACTGTTCCCGAACGGCTGACTTCCTCTCCTTCATACCCAATACCCACAACCGAATAGACATACACCCCTTCAGGGGCAGGTACGTTGTTGATCCGGCCGTCCCAGCCCTCCGCTTGATTGTTGGTCACAAAGATTTTTTCTCCCCAACGGTTATATATCTCCAGGGTGAATGTTTCGACATAAGCACCCTTGATGAAGAATACATCATTGTGTCCGTCGCCATTGGGGCTGAAAGCATTCGGATAATACAGAAAGGGATCTACGACGATACAGGCTTCATTCGAATGACTGAACACTTGGGTACCGCCTGCCTCCCAGGCCGTGACTCTGTAGCAGTAGGATCCTTGTGCCAGTTTGGATTGCCGATCAATGTACGCCAATTGATTTCCATTGAGGGTAGTCACAAGAACAAACGATTCCTGGGATTCGTCATACAGTTCGAGATCATATCGCTCCACGCCACCGCCCCACAATTCGTAGGGCGTCCAGGTCAAAGAGACCGTTCCGTCCTGTCGTTTGGCCGTGAGGTGGATGGTTCTGGCGATATTCCCGGCAGGGGTAGCGTCTCCACAGGTATCAATCACAAAGGCCTGATAGCTGTAGGGTCTGAGGTCCACATCGACATCAGCATCTACCTTTTGCCGTTGTAGATCAGTCACAGCCTGATTGTGCCAGGCCTGAAATCCATTCCCGATATCACGCTCAATCAACACCCTCACCAAATCTTCTCCTGGAGGAACATCACCCCAGGTGACCTGTATGAAGCTATCCTGCTCGACGGTTGCCACAACCAAGTTCAACGGAAAAGGAGGGCCGAAATGCTGGGGTGCTTCCCGCCTGATGTTACTCCAGGATTCCCAATCACGATCCACCGGGATGGCTTTGACCCGATAAATGAAGGCATCGTAACAAAACATATCCAGATCCACCCAGCTGGTCTCATTGCCCCCGACGGTGGCCACCAACTGAGCAGTATTGGGGTTGTAATTGCTCACCCGATATACCTCATAGGCCTGAACTGGCCACCCATCGTAAGGACTCCAACTGACTTTGATGGCATCGACAAGCGGCTCCGTGTCCAACAAAATGCTGCAATGAATATCGCTTTCTCTGAATTCAGAAGCCCTGCCACAATGATTCAGCACTTCCAAGCGATAACAATAACGCTGCGCTGGCGTGTTCAGTCCCCCATCCACATACACCGTGTCCAGGATGTTGCCGGAGACAAATACCGGCGCCCAATTTCCATTACCGTCTTCCCGAAGCAGCCGGTAGCCACCGAAATCCCCCCGAAAGTCGTCATACGACGCAAACACCACCCGTATATCGCTTCCACTTTCCACTGTTACCACATGAATCCCCGGCGAAACCGGCACTTCATCCTGCCTGATCCGAATCGTTCGTGGTTTGCTCACCGAATCTTCACACCCAAACACATCCTCCACTTTCAGCGACACCTCATACAGCCCTGCAACCAGATAGCTGTACACCGGATTCTGCTGATTGGATTGATCCCCATTGCCAAACTGCCAAGTCCAGGTTGTCAGGAGCGTATCTGATTGACTCAGGTCCGTAAATTGCAAAGGTTCATTGGGGCAAATGACCGTATCACTGATCGCGAAATCAGCGACAGGATGATCCAGATTGATGTACTGAGGTTTGATGAGCGTATCCTGACACCCTTCGGAATCAGTTACCGCCAGCGACACGGAATAGGTGCCGTCATTCTGGTAGGAATGAAGGGGATTAGCCACAAATGCATTAGCAGAGGCATCGCCAAAATCCCATTCCCAATCCGTAATATTGGGCGTGAGTGACTGAAACTGGATATCGATGGGCGCGCAGCCAAAGCTGTCGCTAGCGGTGAAGTCGGCTATCGGAGGCGCCAGCGACTCCAGCGTCAACGTATCGGTATCGGTACAACCATTCTGGTCGGTGACCTCCAGTACCGGCGTGTACACACCGGGTTGGGTATAAATGAAGGTCGGATTTGCCTGCGACGAAAATGTGGGACTCGACAGACTGAACGTCCACTGGCGGGAAGCAATCGGGCTGCTGCCGGGAATGCTTAAATCAGAAAAAGTAACAGAAAACGGCGCGCATCCGGTCGTGTCGGATAGCGATGGCTCTGCGTTGGGGGGCTGTCCCACGACCACCAGTCCGGGCTGAAAGGCTGTGTCGCGACACCCAAAGTTATTTTCCACGATCAACTGCACGTCGTAAGTACCGACGATCCCGAAAAAGAAACTCGGGTTATTGGCCTGACTGGTTCCCAATCCCAGTCCGAAATCCCAGTTGACCAAAGTGATTGGCGCAGTCGAAACACTGGTATTCGAGAAGGCCACCGTACCGGAATCACACAGGATAGAATTCGACTGATTGAAAGAGGCCTGGGGCACCGGATGAATGTTTACTGGCTGGCTGTTGGGTACCACGAGCACGCAGCCGGCACTGTCTTCGAGAATCAGCAATGGCAGATAAATACCCGACGTCGTGTACACATAGGTGGTGGTCTGCCCGCTGCCAAGCACGCCGTTATTAAAATCCCAGGTAAAAACCGCGGCATCCGGACTGGTAGCGGTAAAGGTAAGCGGAGTATTGGGACAAGCAGCGGTCGGGGTGACCGTAAAAGAGCCCGTTGGACCATTGATATTGATCAGGTTCGAAGCAGAAAATGTAGCATGGCAACCGGAAGCAGCCGTGGCGGTGACCTGCACTGTGTATGTGCCGGGGGAAGCATAAATGTGCGAAGGATTTTGCCCAGCAGAGGTACCACCATCCCCAAAGTCCCAGGCCCAGACATTAAAATTATGCGGAGAAAGTGCATTTCCGGTGAAGTTTACCACCAGAGGCGGACAATCGGCGTTGGTGCTGTCGGCAGTGAGAGAAATCACCGGATCAGCGATCGTGATATAATTGGACAGGGTTAATGTACTATCACAGCCTTGGAAATCAGTTACTGTGAGAGATACCGTGTAGATACCGGGGGTCGTGTATGTATGTGTGGGATTGAATGCCCCAGAGGTATTTCCATCACCAAAGTCCCAGAGGTAGGACAACCCGGACCCAGTGGATGTGTTGCTAAACACAACCGGATTGTTGGGGCAGTTGATGGGGTGTACAGCCAAGAAGTCCGCCACGGGTTGACTCACAAATACCTCATTCCCCTTGGCCAACTGATTGGTGCACCCGACCGAATCCGTGGCTGTGAGGATAACATCCCAAGAACCGGGAGCTGTGTACACATAGGTTGGTGCCTGCACGCCCGAGGTCCCTCCGGACGGCCCAAACGACCACTGCCAGGTAACAACCGGTGCCAGCGACGTGGTGGTGTTGGTAAAACTCACGCTCAAAGGCACACATCCCTGTGTCGGAGCTGCCTGGAAAGCCACCTGCGGTTCGTATACCGACACTTGCTGTGTGATGGTGGTATCGTCAACACAATTCAGAGAGTTCCGAACGGTGAGGCTGACGTCATACTGGCCGGGCAAATCATAGACATGGGTGGGCTGAGCAGACTGGCTCTGGTTTCCATTTCCAAAATTCCAGTTCCAGTTGATCGCATTGTTGGAGAGATCAGAGAAATTGACCTTCACGGGATTGCAACCGAAGGTCGTGTCCACAGCAAAAGATGCCTTGACCGTCTCGACGAACACGGAACCTCCCAGGGTGTCCCGGCAGCCTGTGCTTACGTTTTCGACGATCAGTTCCGGGAAAAAATTCCCTTCGGTGGTGTAGGTATGGGTAGGATCCGGGAGGGCGGAAGTCGGCGACCCATCGCCAAAGTCCCAGGTGTATATGTCGGCTCCAATGGAAAAATCATTGAAATTCACCGTAAACGGTGTATCACAACCGATCGAATTGGGTGGGAGAAACTGTGCAATCGGGGGATCCACAAATACCAGGGAATCCACAAACATTGTATCCGGACAGCCCCTGTCCAGCGCAATCAACATCACAGAAATGTGCCCGGTATCCTTGAACTGATACGAGGGTTCCCAGATGGTTGACGTGCCGCCATCGCCAAAAATCCAACTGGCACTGTCGGCTCCGGTGGAGAGATTGAAAAATTGTACCGGATCAGACGCACAGGTCAGCGTGGTGTCCGGAATAAAATCCGCGACCGGCGTGTCGCCAGCCACAATATAGCCGGGAGCAAAGAAGGTATCCCGGCACCCATGCAGTGTTTCGATCACAAACATCAAGTCGTAAGCGCCTGTGTCGAGGTAGGTGTAATCAGGACTCTGAAGGGTGGAGGTAGCCCCCGGAACACCAAAATCCCACTCCCAGGAAATGATGGGAGAATTGGAGATCGATACATCGGTAAAATCCACCAGCCTGGGAGCACAGCCAGTTCTGGAATCAACCCCAACACGGGCTTCAGTCCGGCCGGTATTCAGGGCATTAGACTTAGTGCGGGATGCTGTACAGCCAAACTGATTGGTAACAGTGAGGGAAATATCCCAAAAGTAAGGCTGGCCAGTTGCTGAGTTAACAGGCAGCGTCGGGTAGGTATGAAAAACCGTCGAACCCGAACCGGTGGTCCCGTCTCCAAAGTCCCACTGATACGTGCTGCCCGCACTCCCGGTTGAGGTCAACGTCACCTCATGGGGTGCTTCACAGAGCAACGTATCGCTCAGCGAAAAATCAACAATCGGCCTGGGATGGATCGTGATAGGCTGGCTTGCATTATAGGAACATCCACTGGGGTCGGTGATGGAAATCGAGGCGACATAGGTTCCTGGGGTTCCATAGCTAATGGTGGTTTGACATAGGGTGGAGCTATTGCCGTTCCCGAAATTCCAGCTCACAATAGACCCGGGAGCAGCCCCGCAGGAAAACGTGATCGGTTCACCCTGGCAGGCAGCGCTTTTGCTCACCTGGAAAGCAATGTTCGGACTTCCGACCTGAATGTAGTTGGCCTTGGTGACGGTATCAGCGCATCCGATGGTGTCCGTGACGATATGAGTTACCGTGTACTGTCCGGTATTATTATAGGTTGTGGTCGGGCTGGAAGTGATGGGAGTGGCCCCGTTTCCGAGATTCCATGTATGAGCAGTGGCCAACAGGGGTGAAATAGTGGAAAAATTCACCGTGAAAGGCGTGGTACAGCTCAGGGTGTTGTTGGCTGTGAAATCTGCCGAAGGCGTGTTATTGACCTGGACGTATCCGGATTTTTGCTCAGTGGCCGAGCAGCCGTTGACATCCGTTGCAATCAGGGCAACGGCAAATGTGCCAGCCAGATTGTAGGTGTGGGTAGGCGCCTGCTGGGTGGTAGTATTGCCATCTCCAAAACTCCAGGTCCAGCCAGTAATGGGACCTGAGCCTGGCTGAGAAGTATTGGTGAAAGTCACATCGTTGCCCGAACACAGTGCCAGCGGAGCAGCAGAAAAATCCGGTACCGGTGGATCAAAGACTTCGATGTAGCCAAACTCTGTGACAGTCTGGGTAGAACCATCGGCATACGCTGCTGTGAGCGTTACGGAGTACAGACCACCATTAACATAGGTCACCGAAGGATTTTGCTGAGAGGAAAAGGTATTATTCCCAAGATCCCAGGAATAGCCGATGGCCCCTGGCGCATTCGCTGTAAAATTCACAATCAGAGGGCTACACCCCTCTGTCAGGTTGGACGTAAATGAAATCTGGGCATGGGAGAGTGTGGGCCAGCACAAGATACAGGCCAACAGAAGCGCCTGACTACAAAAGAAGCGTCTGGGAATCATGGAAGCATTCGTCACGTAGGGACCCTCAAGCCAGGGTCAGATACAGTAGTATTTGGCCAGTAGGCCAATCAGGGGCGTGTGTTTCTCTGCAAGCTCTTGAAAATAACCCCTTCCGGTGGCAAACAAAAATTCGTAAGGATCTTTTTCTCTGGATTTCCAGCCGTTGTATGATTGTGAAGGGTCAAATTACTTCTCCCCGGAAGGATTTTTCGGTTCCTGATCAGACGGATCTGTACCTGCAGCGGTAGGGGCCTTCACAGGCAGCATCTCCTCCACCAGGGCAATAATCCGGCTGTTGATGTTATGGAGTGATTCATGGCTCCAGCCACCGATATGAGGCGTAATAATCACTTCTTTCCGGGCAAAAAGACTTTGGTACTGTTTTTTCTCCTGCAGGCTAAGCTGATCCAATTTCTCATTGGGAAGCACATCCAGGGCGGCCTGCAACACCTGGCCGTCATCCAGGGCCCGCATCAGGGCCGTGAGGTCGGTGATAGGGCCGCGGGCAAGGTTCAGAAAGGTAATCGGGCGGTGAAACCGATCAAAAAAAGCATCATTGGCCATTCCCCGTGTTTCCTCCGTCAGGGGCACATGCAATGAAAGAATCTCCGCTTCCCGATAAAGATCTTCCATCGAAGCCTGCTGCACATATTCATCCCCGTAATCACGAAGGTACTTGTCGTAGGCCAACACATTCATTCTAAATCCCTGCAATCGCCGGGCCACCGCTTGTCCGGTATGCCCATACCCAATCAGCCCAATCGTTTTACCGCCGACTTCATGGCCACGGTTGGCCTCACGACGCCAAAAAAAATGCTTCACTTCGCGATTGGCCAGCACAATGTTGTGCCGCATGGCCAAAAGCATGCCCACGGTTTGCTCACCCACGGAGTCGGCATTGGCACCGATGGTGTTTTCTGACCGGATGCCTTTTTCTTTCAGGTAGTCCACATCAATATGGTCCATTCCAATACCGGCTCGGATCACCATTTTCAGGTTTGGCGCAGCATCAATGGCCTCCCGGTCCACCCGAATGGCACTATTCAGGATCAGGATGTCGGCCCCCTGAAGCAGCAGCAACACATGCGCGCGTTCGGCACCGGGAAAATAATCGACCTCCAACGGGAGGGCTCTCAGCTGCGACAACCAAGGCTCAGGGAACAAATCAATGATGAGTGCCTTCATGCGAGTAAATATACATTCGGAAAATGAAGAGACGGTGTGAATATGTAATTTGACCCTGACATTTCGCTTACGCGCATCAATCATTTGTTCAAAAACCTCCTTCCATGAAGCCTTATCTCTATCTGGCCTGTTCTGGATTCCTGTTGCTGATTTCCTCTTTTGCGGTGAATGCCCAGGAAACATCTGTCTGGATAGACCAGGCCCATGAGGATGTTGACAGACTATGTTCCGAAGAATTTGCCGGACGAGGCTATGTCGCCAACGGCCATGTGCGGGCGGCATTTTTTGTTTCTGAGCGCTTTGAAACTCTGGGACTTCAGCAGGTCGTCTCAGCACCCGGCGGGCGCAAGAACTGGTTTCAGCCCTTTCGTTTTTCCATCAATTTGATCGAAAACGGCAGCTTGACCCTGAATGACAAAGACATTGATCTGGGCGAGGTCTTCATCGTCAACAAATACTCAGGAGCAGCAGAGGTGGAAGGTAATGTTGTGGATTTGGGGTATGGCTTGAAAGAACGAACTTACCGAAAAGCGGCTGGAAAAATTGTTGCATTTCGCTCTGGTTGGCCGGAAAAAATCCGCGACAATCAGGAGGCTCGGGATGAGCTCTCCGATCTGGCCGACATGATGGCCCGAATCGAGGCCATCGCCGAGTATGATCCGCTTGGTTTTATCGTGCTACAGCCGAAACTCACCCATGGATTTGTGCGGGGACAAACGCCCTTTCCGGTTCTGGAAATGCTCGAAGCCGACTGGCCCCGGAGGGTGAAGCATGCCAGCATCACTGTTGAATCTGACCTAAGCAACATCCGTTCACAGAATGTAATCGGGATGATTCCCGGCACCTATCAACCCGATTCTGTGGTGGTGATCTGTGCGCATTATGACCACCTGGGAGCCGTGGGGGATGCTATTTTTACCGGGGCCAACGACAATGCATCCGGTATGGCCATGATGCTCTCCATGGCAGCGTATTTCTCCCAGCCTGACCATCGGCCTGAGAAAAGCCTGCTTTTCATCGCCTTTGGAGCGGAAGAGGTCGGCCTGGTCGGCTCCAACTTCTACGTCAACCGAGACCCAGTGGTGCCCCTGAGCCAGATGAATTTCCTGCTCAATCTCGATTTGATGGGTAATGGTGTGGACGGCATCATGGCCGTGGGTGGGCGCGATTTTCCCAACCTGCATCAGGCGCTGGCAGATTTGAATGAGGACATGGAGGCTGTGCCGGTGGTTCGCGCACGCAGCAACGCCCCCAACTCCGACCATTATTGGTTTCTTCAACAAGGCGTCAAAGGATTTTTTATCTACACCATGGGAGGCCCCTCCCATTATCATGATGTGTTTGATACGGCGGAGAACTTGGAATTTTCGAAATATGTGGAGGTGCGAATGCTGTTGATTGCGTTTTTGGAAGAAGAAATGCTGACATGCAGGAAATAAAAATTCTTGTGTCCCCGTGATTCTGAAGGAAATTTCCATCCCATCCGAAATGGTAGTAAACTTTTCCTGCTCAGTCTCTGGGGAAATAAGTCAATCACCTCAACATTCGGTGAGGGGGCAAGCTGGACCTACGTCTGGCTCAAATACATACTTCCCGTTGTCAAAAGGATCTAAGCGGATCTACCAGAATGGATTCGGCTACTCTTCTAAATATGCCAGAAAGGATATACCAAGGTTTGAAAAATGGCCCATGGATGATTACTTAAGGGTAGATAGTTAGCGAGCCCTATATCAATGAGATTTACATCGGAGCATATTGCTGAAGCCAAGACCCGGAAAGACCTGATCAAGTTGGCCAAAAAGCATGATATCCCCATTTCTAAACCCCTGCGAAAAATCAGATACGAAGCCGAGCTTCGAATGCTGCAAACGGAGTTTGTCAGCCTACAGAAATGGATTGCCGAAAAGAAAATAAGGCTGGTCATCATCTTTGAAGGGAGGGATGCTGCTGGAAAAGGGGGATCCATCAAACGGTTCAAGGAGCATCTGAACCCAAGATCCTCCAGGGTCGTGGCACTCACAAAGCCTACCGAAGTAGAGAAAGGCCAATGGTATTTCAGGCGATATATCAAGGTTCTGCCCAACCCGGGTGAAATTGTGTTCTTCGACAGAAGCTGGTATAACCGGGCTGTCGTCGAACCGGTCATGGGATTTTGCACCAAAGACCAGTACGATAAATTTATGGTGCAGGTACCCGAGTTTGAGCACTTGCTGTACGAGGACAATCTGAAGATTATCAAGTTCTGGTTCTCAATTTCAAAAGAGGAGCAGAAAAAACGGATTGATGCACGCCTGAAAAACCCGCTGAAACGGTGGAAATTCAGCCCTGTCGATATGAGAGGGCAAGAGTTATGGGATCATTACACACATTACAAGGAGTTGATGTTTAGGACCACCCATACCGCTTACAGTCCCTGGATCATTGTCAAAACCAACAGCAAAAAACGGGCACGCCTGGAAAGCATGAGGTATGTGCTCTCTCAGTTTGATTATGACGGAAAAGGCGATACAACCATTTCCCTTCTTCATGACCCTAACGTCATTATGAGATATTACAGGAGTATCAAACAGATAGATAGTTAACCGTTCTGCATCATGGCAAATATTCAGCTTACGGAAGAAGACCTTACGCTCCTCAATTCAAACATTGGGATATATACCCTGTTGAAAGAAAAAAAGCTGAACCTTGAGAAGGTCCTGGAGGAGGTGAAGTATCTCACGGAATTAGAAAAAAAGCAGGAAGAACTGATCAAGCTCCAGAACTGGGTAATCCGAAATAAAAAGAAAGTCGTCGTCGTGTTTGAAGGGAGGGATGCTGCCGGGAAAGGCGGAGCGATCCGGCGGATCACGCAGTTTGTGAATCCCCGGCAATACAGAATTGTTGCCCTGAACATCCCCAACGAAGATGAGCGGGAACAATGGTTTTTTCAGCGGTATATCAATGAATTGCCCAACTCCGGAGAAATGGTGTTCTTCGACCGAAGCTGGTACAACCGCGCCGTCGTAGAACCAGTGAATCACTTCTGTACTGACCAGGAATACCAGATCTTTATGTCCCAGGTCAATGATTTTGAGCGGATGCTGGTGCAATCCGGCACCTATCTGATCAAGTTGTATTTTTCCATCACCAAAAAGGAACAGGCTAAGCGATTCAAAGACATCAAAAGTGACCCGCTAAAGCGATGGAAAATGACCCCGGTTGATGAAATGGCCCAGGCCCTGTGGGATGACTATACCCGCTATAAAGAACGCATGTTTGACGTAACCCATACAGATCACGCTCCCTGGTTGATCATTGATGCCAATAAGAAATCCCATGCCAGGCTGACCGCCATTTCCCATATACTCAGTGTGATCCCGTATCACTGATGAAGGTTGCCCGGTCTAACGGGGAGGGAGTACCCTAGCATGTTCCACCTGGATGACCAGCTTGCTGGCTGTGGTATCGAACGAGGAAGATGCGAAGATCTGATGGCCAGGCTTGCGACGTTGATCCCGATGATCCGTTTTTTCATGCTGTGTCCTGGTTGGGTACGGCCGTTGCAGCCACAACCTGGCACCCTGTGCCCCTAAAAGTAGGGAATTCCCTACTCATTCGAACCTGGTAGGGGCAGAAGCGAGCTTGGTGGGACGGAAAATGGCTGCGGTTTCTTCGATTTTGGCAAAAGGAGCTTCTTCCCCATCCCTGAGTTTGAACAATTCTACGGTTTCCAGTAATTCACCCGCTTCGTAGCGGTACTCCTGGGTAATCCGGTAAGTGTTATAGGGAGCAAACGAACTGATCCCATCAGCAGAAAACTGCAGGCGCTGGTCTCTAAATTCCGGATCTGAATGGCCAGCCCCGTTACCGAGGGAGGACCGGACCTGTGAAATCACCGAGTCCTCATCCAGGGAAAAGTCGATGCGAAAAAACATGGTTTGCTCTCTGGGACCAGCCTTCCCATCATACTCCGGATGGATGCGGTGCATATTTTTGACGGATTCCCAGCGATTCCCATACCTCCGCTGAATGACTTCGAAGGCGTAGTCATTCGTTTCGTCCCGGACGTATGTGCTTTCCTCAAAAACATAGGCTCTCCCCTGCCCTACCCATACGAGGGTGACATTGTCTTCGATGGAGGGCAGAGAAGTACGGTAAGGGATGATGCTTTCCCGGGTGGTGGAACAGGAAGCCAGCAACAGCAGGATAATGACGGGTAAGCAGAAAAATCTTGACATGACGAGTTTCATTTGAGGTGAATCATGATAGAATACCCCAAACGTATGGCGTTTTCGTACCCTGAAAATTGATCTAGGTTACATTCCCGTTTTCCCGGGCAATTTCCTTTCTGATCCTGCTCAGGCTTTCCCGTTCTATGCCCAAATACGAGGCAAGGTGAAACAGGGGAATCCGTTCCACAAAGGAAGGATGCTCGTGGAGCATCTGTAGGTAGCGTTCTTTCGCAGACAAAAACAGAAAAGATTCATATCGGCTGCTGGCAATAGCATATGCCGACTCGGCGATAATCCGGCCGAATCTTTCCCAACTTTTGGATTGATCATAAGCCATTTTGAGCGATTCAGCATCAAAGGTGATCAATTCGCAGGCTTCCAGGGCCTGGATATAGTATTTGCTGGGCCTGCATCTTAAGAAGTCCAGATAAGGAACCGCATAATCATCTTCCAGAAAAAAGTGGTTATTGATTTCCTTGCCGTCCATCAGATAATACATCCGCAGGGCGCCGGATTCCACAAAGGCAATTTCCCGAACGACCTGACCCTCCTGAATGAAACCATCGCCTTTTTGAAAAGATCTACGGTTCAGATGCGGGATAAACAGGGAACATTCCTCCTCGGAAAAGTCGGTAATTCGTCGAATCTGGTTTTTGAACTTGTCGTAATTCATGATGCAAACAAAGGGCCACAGGAACACCCGGAGAATAAAGAGGATGCGCCTGCGGGGCATCCCTACACCATTAGAATTCCATTTTCCAAACAGTGCATAGTCAATACATCGTATTGGGATTCGCTGATGATTTGGGAATCTGCTGGATGGCATCCCAATGTTCACAAATCTTTCCGTTCTGATCAAACCGGAAAAAATCCATGGTCACGTATTCGTCGTTGCCGGGCCATACCTGATGGGTGTGCAGGGCAACCAGATCGCCTTCGGCGATGCATCGCACAAATTCGATCGATTTATCGGGATACTCCCGCTGCATTTTCTCAAAATAATCGATGAATCCCTGTGTGCCATCGGCTACATCCGGGTTGTGCTGAATGTATTCAGCCCCGATGTATTGCTCTACGGCTTGCCGTGGATTTCCTTCGTAAGCCATTTTGTAAAAGGCAATGGCACTCTGTTTGTTCTGTTCGAGGTTCATGTGAAGGGATCTTTTTCATCCGGAGCCATCCGCTGGGACGGCTCCTAAAAAAACAGCATGACATGCATCAGGATTGGGAAGAAGACAGCCCGCTACCTGTGCCTAATATCTTGATCCTACCGTCTGAGAAGGTACGTTTTTGTCAATCATAGCCAGATTGTCCCGCGTCAGCTCGACCTGCATGACTCCGAGGTTTTCCTCCATGCGATGAACCTTTCTGGTACCGGGAATCACAGTAATCTTATCATTTCGGCTCAGAATCCAAGCCAGTGCAACCTGCGCCTTGGTTACTCCCTTGCCTTGAGCGATGTGTTCCACCACTTCTACAAATTTGAGGTTCTCCTGTATGGCTTCATCCGTAAACCGGGGATTGTTGAGGCGAAAATCTCCTTCTTCCAGATCCGCACGACTTTTGATGGCACCGGTCAGAAATCCCCTACCCAGTGGACTGTAAGCCACAATGGTGACGCCCAATTCCCGACACAAATCAAACAATTCGTCCTCCGGCTCCCGACTCCAAAGGCTGTATTCGGATTGGAGAGCTGAGATCGGGTGAACAGCACGGGCACGCCTGAAGGTTTCTGGGTCTACCTCTGAGAGTCCGACATATTTTACCTTGCCCTGCTGAACCAATTCGGCCATAGCACCAACGATCTCTTCGATCTCCACTTCGGGGTCCTGACGGTGCATGTAATACAGATCTATTGACTTTACGCCTAACTGCTGAAGGCTTTCGTCGCAGGCCTTGCGAATATACTCCGGCTTGCCATTGAGACCGAGAAATTCTCCATTCGGGCCGCGCATCACGCCAAATTTTGTCGCCAGAACCAGCTCATCCCAGCGCCCGTGGAAGGCTTTGCCCAGTAGTTTTTCATTTGCGCCCCAGCCATACATATCTGCCGTATCAAAAAATTGACCCCCAGGTCGATGGCTTTGTGAAGGGTATGAATGGATTCTTTTTCATCAAAAGATCCGTAAAACTCCGACATGGCCATACAACCAAGGCCAATCCGGTTGATGTGGAGGTCACTGCGTCCAAGGGTCGTTTGTGGGTTCATTGGGACTGGATTGTCAACTCAGATTCGGATAGGATACAATCAATTGGCTATGTGAAGGTCAGACCAGGTGAACCGTACCGTTCGGGCTTGCTGAAGATAGGAATCTGCAGGATAGCATCCCGGTGGTCGCGGATTTTTCCATTCTACTCAAAGTGAAATACATGCATGGTCTCACTAGACCAGGCTTGAAGCAATGTGTGCTTGCTCTGTTCAAGATTCTAGCGACCGCTTAAAGAGCGTAAATGAAATGCCTGTCGTGTGAGCTCATAGACAAAACAAGGAGTGCCGTTAAACACTCGCTCCTCCACCAATGCAAATCCCAACCTTTCATAAAAGCGATGGGCCCGGGTGTTCGTCTTCAGGGGATCGATCAGGATGCCCGTCACATCAGGGTGGTCAAAGCAGCGCTGTATGGCGAGTGTCATGATCTCCGTTCCATACCCCTTGTTCAGATTCCGCTCTTCGCCAATCCAAATGTCGATGGCTTGTTGATATGGCTCTACCTCTCCCCAATACTGGGTTTCTTCCCGATATGGATCAATGATCTGAACAAATCCAATGGGTTCTCCGTGTCGCTCCGCCACCAGTTGCTCTCTCCAATCTGGATTTCGACAGAGTTCCACCTCCCAGTTCCAGTCGTCGTCAGGATCGGAGTCGATGACGTGTTGCTTGGTGTCCCAATACCTGAGCAACGCCAGGTCTTCAATGGAAGCTGGTCTCAGCCGGATCATGGATGCACTGGTTTACTCTTCCAGCAAGCGCTGGCAGGGTTTTAGTTTGCCTTTCGTGATCAGAAGGTTTAGTTCTGCCTCCGGATCCTTGAACTGACTTAACAGCCCACAGTCGCAAAGATCAGTCAGGGGAGAGGCATCTACGATGGCTCGTTGTAACACCTCCAGGGAAGGAGCGGCCGGAAAGTTGACATACTCCTCATAGGTATAGGAGGTAAATGCTACCCGGGGCCCGATGCCGCGCCGGTCCAGGAGATAGCCTTTTTCCAGAACCACGGGCAGCATCAGCTCTCCTCCTTTCCGCAGATCCCTGGGATCGGGATAGGACACGATACGGCTCCCGTCCTCAGACAGGATCACGGGCACGAGCTGACGATAGTCCCCGCTGGTTTTGTATACCATCGCGTGTGGGCCAGGTGCAAAAGACAGATTGCGGTTCATGGCTTCGCGGCGTTCCTTACAGCTGACTCCCAGAAACAGAGTAGCAATGAGCAGAAAAAAAACAGGTGGCTTGAACATGGGTCGGAAAGGAAGGGTGAAGAATAGGTTCTGCAAGAGAAAATAAAAGAAAGGTTAATCGAGCCGAATGGATTGCTCCCACTGCCCTTCTGTGCTTTGCACGCGAAGTTGATAGACGCCTGAAGGCAAATCCCAGCCACTGATGCGCAACGGATGGCCTTGTGCCTGAGGGGCATCTGTTTGCCATACGAGTCGACCCATCATGTCGTAGAAGCTGATCGCTTCTACCTGCCCCGCCTCCGGCGCCATATCGATGAATAGTTCTTTCTGTGCCGGATTTGGGTAGGCGTACAGCCCGACCGGTCGCATCTCCGACTCCAAGTCATTGACGAAGCTCTGAGTCACCTTCATGTCTAATGCGTAACTCCCCGTTTCTCCCTGGAAATAAGGTGCCACTTTGAAGTACACCGTAGCTGGTCCGTTGACCGCAAAAGGCATCCCCATCACATCATCATAGGCATCAGAATAATTGTTGTTCCCGCCACCGATGGAGTAGGAAAACAGCACATCGTTGGTATAGACCTGACCATCATTACTGGCCCAGGAGTCCTGAGTACGAACATCCATGGTGTATGTGGTTCCATTTGGCACCTGAAGTCGGTAATAATCCCAGTCACTTCCAATGTGAATATTGGATCCATTGCTTTTGAACGCAGCCTGATTCCCATTGAAATTCAGAGGAATGTCGTAAGCAGTATTTTCATTGTCGTTGCTCTCATACGGATCCGGCTGGATTTGCTGAGCCGTTACCGTAATGGTGATGGGATTCGCAAACGTCCCGTCGCTTCCGACGATTTCCCAGTTTCCTCCTGTCTGGCGCTCCCACAGCACAAGCAGGTAACTACCGGGCTCTTCAGAGATCCCTCCCGGAACGTTAAAAGTCATTCCGTTGGTGTAGGTGTAATTTGGAGGTAAACCGTTGCTTTCAGTGAGTTCACCCAAAACCCCAATATAGGTCCCATCCATCTCATACAAATCAATGGAATAGGTGCCGGTAAATGTGGTCAGCCCTGTATTGACTACGTTCACATTGACGTCAAAGTCTTCATTTTGCCGAATGGGCTGTGGGGTAATGGTAAAATCACTACTGATCATGATGTCGTTATCATTCTCAATGGTGAGAGAAACCGGATTGCTATACAGCCCCGATTGAACTGCCACCCAATTGCCGCCTGTTGGTCGAACGAATATGCCGACCAGATACTGGCCGGGTGCTGCGTTAATGTTGCTGGTAAAGGAAATATTGTTGGTATATACAAACCCGCCCGGCAACCCACTGCTCTCGGTTACTGTCCCAATAAAGTCAACAAAGGCTCCCTGATCATCAAATAGAGCTGCAGCTATATCTCCGGTAAAGTCGGGGTCACTAGAGCCTCCATTGAGAATATTGAAATCAACCGTGAGCGTACCATTATAGGCCAGAGGATTGGGAGAAACACTAATCGGGGCGTACAGCTCCACTACTGTTCCATTGGTAGGTGGATTTCCTCCCCCGCCTCCA
>CAZLKP010000004.1:22105-30258 GCA_964560095.1 uncultured Bacteroidia bacterium | reverse complement strand
ATGTTAACTGTGGCCGACCCTTGTGGCATCTACCATTCAATCTTCTTACACACCAACTAATTACTATCTATAAACAAAAAATGAATAATCAATTGATAAAGATAGATTAATGTCCTGTTTCTCCAATATCATTTATATTCAAAGATGTTCTCGATGTTTAAATGGAGCAAATCTATCATGAGTGTTAATTGACGTTGGTAAAACCAAACCTTATATATTATTTTAACATTTTGAATTTTATGTATTTAAATAAAAAAATACATCAATAACTGAAGACAAAAAATATAATAAAAATGCACGGGTACACGGGCAAGAAAACAGCCCTTTTACATACCTAGATTTGCAGCTGTGTGGGTCAGGAGCAAACATATATCACCCGAGCCACTTCATGAGCGTTTTTACCAGATCCTGAGACACCTTGTATGGCGGATAGCGAAACGGGGTTTCTACAAGAAGGCTTCGTTTCATTACGCTTTTAAAATGGGAGAATATCTCGAAGCTTTTTTCTCCGTGATAGCTGCTCATGCCACTGTTTCCGACCCCACCGAACGGCAGATCCGACAAGGCCGCCTGAACGATCAGATCGTTGATGACCAGGCTTCCTGAAGAGGTTTCATTCAAGAGCCGTTTCTGGGTGCGGCGCGAATCAGAAAAGACATAGCAGGATAAGGGCTTGGGGCGATCGTTGATGAATTCGATCGCCTCATCCAGCGTCTCATAACCAACGACAGGCAGAATTGGTCCGAATATTTCTTCCTGCATAGCCGGATGGGTATCGGGATCATCCACATCAATCACCGTAGGTGCAATGTATCGCTCTTCAGCATCGGTATCTCCCCCTACGACTACCTTGCCCTCAATCATGCTTGACAAACGCTCGAAAGCCCGGTCATGAATCAACCTGGGAAAGTCCGGGCTCTCCTTTGGGTTATCACCATAAAATTTTCTGACGTATGTATTCACGTGTTCGTAAAACTCCCCTTTTCGGCCATGTGGAATGAGCACATAGTCCCCAGCCAGACAGGTTTGGCCGGCATTGAAGGTCTTCGACCAGAGAACTCTTCGGGCAACGGTATCCAGGTTCACCTTTTCATCGATCACCACGGGTGATTTGCCACCCAGTTCCAGGGTCACGGGGAGGAGATTCTTTGCAGCTGAAGCCATGATCAGCTTGCCGACATTCGGGGAACCCGTGAAGAAGACATAATCGACCGGTGCTTCAATGAGTTCCTGGGTTTCTTTGGCTTCCCCTTGCACCACCGTAATGAATTCCGGCCCAAAAGTTTCAGCGATCATATCCGCCAGCACCTGAGAAGAGTGGGCAGAAAATTCGGAGGGTTTGATGACCAACGTATTACCGGCGGCAATGGCCCCGACTGCAGGCACCAAAGTGAGATTGATGGGATAATTCCATGGGGCAATCACGAGGGCTACTCCCAAAGGCTCTGGGACCTGCCTGGCCGAGGATGGTTTGTGCACCAGCGGCGTAGCAATATGGCGGGCCCTGGCCCAGGAAGGCAGGTGCCTGATGGCCTTATCGATTTCATCAAAAACCGTGGCAACCTCAAAGAGAGACTCATGCGGAGGTTTTCTAAAATCTTCGTACACAGCATCTTGCAGGCGTTCCTGCCAGGCTTCCACGGCTTTTTTCAAGGAACGAAGTGCTTCCTGCCGGGCTTTTACCGAACGGGTGTGACCCGCCCGGAAGTAGCTGCGTTGCTGGGCGATGATATCCTGAATAGAAGAGATGGTGGTAGGCATAGCTATTGAGTGTGGGCAAAATCCGTCGCGGACACATGCCAAAATAAGTTGTGGCCCATTCGCTTAGGCCAAAATGAAAAATACAAGGTTCCGATCAGAATAAAAAGAACCTCGTCTCTGCCCGGACAGAATAAACAAACGAGGCTGCCTTCAACAGACAGCCTCGTTTTATGCTCAGTTACGGATACACGACACTACTTGTTGTCATCTTCGACCTCTTCGTATTCGACGTCGGTGACTTCGGCTTCCTCAGCACCTCCGGCTGCGGCTGCGGCACCGGGGTCAGCGCCTGCGGCTCCTTCTGGACCGGCCGCATCAGCCTGCTGGTACATCTCCGTAGAAGCCGTGGTCCAGGCCTGATTGAGGGCTGCAACAGCCGCATCAATCCGATCCAGGTCTTTGGAGGTATGCGCCTCTTTGAGCTCTGCCAGGGCAGACTCAATGGTCTCTTTGTTGCCTGCGGAGAGCTTATCGCCCAACTCGCTCAGCTGTTTTTCCGTGGAGAAGATCAGCGAGTCCGCCTGATTCAGTTTGTCCACTTCCTCACGGCGCTTGGCATCTGCCTCTTCATTTTCCTGAGCTTCACGTTTCATGCGTTCGATCTCAGCATCAGACAGGCCAGTAGAAGCCTCAATCCGGATTTTTTGCTCTTTGCCAGTAGCCTTGTCACGAGCCACGACATTGAGAATACCGTTGGCGTCAATATCGAAGGACACTTCAATCTGGGGAACACCACGCGGAGCCGGAGGAATCTGGTCCAGGTGGAACCTACCGAGTGACCGGTTGTCTATAGCCATGGGGCGTTCCCCCTGTAGCACGTTGATCTCAACGGAGGTTTGATTATCTGCAGCCGTGGAGAACACCTCCGACTTTTGAGTCGGAATGGTGGTATTGGACTCAGTCAGTTTGGTAAATACCCCGCCCATGGTCTCGATACCGAGTGACAGGGGGGTCACATCCAGCAACAATACCCCTTCGACGTCGCCGGAGAGTACTCCCCCCTGAATAGCAGCACCAATGGCCACTACCTCATCGGGATTGACACTCCGGTTGGGATCTTTTTTGAAGAAGTCCTTCACGATGTCCTGTACCTTGGGGATTCGGGTAGAACCACCAACGAGGATCACCTCATCAATGTCGGAGACATTGAGTTTGGCGGACTTGAGAGCAGCTTTGCAGGGATTCAGGCAACGCTGGAACAACTTGTCTGCCAGTTGCTCAAATTTCGAGCGGCTCAAGGTGCGCTCCAGGTGCTTGGGACCTTCGCCGTCCATGGCGAGATAAGGCAGGTTAATTTCGGTGCTGTTGGCAGAGGAAAGCTCAATTTTCGCCGTTTCAGCAGCCTCTTTGAGTCGCTGAAGCGCTTTGGGGTCTTTCTTCACATCGATGCCATGCTCGTTTTTGAACTCGCTCGCCATCCAGTTAATGAGAATCTGGTCAAAGTCATCACCACCAAGGTGAGTATCCCCATTGGTTGAAAGCACTTCGAAGACTCCATCGCCGAGTTCAAGGATAGAAATGTCGAATGTACCTCCGCCAAGGTCAAACACGGCAATCTTCAGGTTTTGGTCCTGCTTATCGAGGCCGTAAGCCAGGGCTGCAGCCGTAGGCTCATTGATAATTCGCTTTACAGTCAGACCGGCAACCTCTCCAGCTTCTTTGGTTGCATTTCGCTGGGAGTCATTGAAATATGCCGGTACGGTGATGACCGCTTCTTTGACCTCATGGCCGAGGTAATCTTCCGCTGTTTTCTTCATTTTCTGAAGAATCATGGCTGAAATTTCCTGCGGGGTGTAGGTACGGTCATCCACTTTTGCCACGGCGAGGTTGTTGCGGCCAGCATCAATCTTATAGCTCAACTCACTCGCTTCCTTTTTGCTTTCGTCATAGGTGCGCCCCATAAATCGCTTGATGGAACGGATGGTTCGCTGCGGGTTCGCCAGGGCCTGACGCTTGGCCTGTTCCCCGACGACACGCTCGCCGTCTTTGTTGAATGACACCACCGAAGGGGTGGTGCGTTTTCCTTCTGAGTTAATGATGACTGTAGGCTCATTCCCCTCCATGACCGACACCACAGAGTTGGTTGTACCCAAGTCAATGCCTATTATTTTGCTCATCTGAGTGTTACTTATTAATGTTCAATCCTGATTAGTCAATGTCAACGGTTTTCCCTGAATCATCAGCTGGGGCATCGATTCGGGCAAATGTCACACGCAGAACGCCATTTTCGTATTTGGCTTTAATCTGCTTGAAATCAATGTCATTGGGCAATTCCAATTGGCGAAGAAAATGCCCGTAAAGACGCTCTCTTCCAACAAATTCATATTGCTCTGCTTCCTTAGCCATGCGCTTCACGCCCTTGAGAGACAAATAATGATCAACGATCTGCAAGGACACATCCTCTTTGGTAACTCCTGGTAGTTCTGCTTCAATCACAAAATGTTGAGGTGTGTAGTATGCATCGGCATGGACGGAGAATTTTCCACGTTCTTCTTCGCGAAAAAAGTCTTCCATGAATCCACTAACTTTCTTGCCGACTGAGGAAAACACGTCTGAGACACTATCGGTGATCTGTCGAAGCTGATCGTCTGTTTTGCGTGGGTCGTCGTTCATTGTATAATTTTTTCTATTCTTACTTCACAATCAAGATGCCATCTGCCGATTCTAGCCGTTCTGTCGGTCAAATCTGCCGTTTTGTCATAAACCATTCTGCCTACACAATACTTTGTCAGGCACATTCGAGACATCTGCCACATTCCTGATACATTTATCCCAACAACTATTGAGAAATATGCCGCCCTTTTCAAATCGCGTCATTTGGATCACAGGTGCCTCTTCAGGCATAGGTGAATCCCTAGCCTATGCTTTTGGACAACACAACGCGAAGCTGGTCTTATCTGCCCGGAGGGAGCACGAACTCAGACGGGTCGCCCAACACATCGATAAAGGTGAAGAAAAGGTGTTGATCCTCCCCATGGATCTTTCCGATCAGCAAACGATCCTCCCATCGGTGAGCAAGGTGCTGGAGCGCTTTGGGAGAATCGATATTCTTGTCAACAATGCCGGCATCAGTCAGCGCTCACTGGTCAGGGAAACAGAAGATCAGGTATCACGCAAGCTGATGGAGGTCAACTTTTTTGGCCAGGTCGCCCTGAGCAAAGCTGTATTGCCTGTGATGCTCCGGCAGGGAGGCGGACATTTTGTGGTTATGGGAAGTGTCATGGGACATTTTGGGTATCCAAAAAGGGCCTTGTACGCTGCATCCAAGCATGCGCTGAGGGGATATTTTGAAAGCCTGCACCTGGAAGAATTCCGTCGTGGAATCCGGGTCACACTCGTTCAGCCTGGCGGGGTCCGGACGGATATTTCTGCGAATGCCTTTACCGGGAATGGAAACCCGTATGGCCAAATAGATCTCTTTCAACTCCAGGGCATGGATCCCGACAAGCTTGCTCAAAAAGTGCTACGGGCGGTGCAGCAGCAACGTTTCGACCTTGTGATCGGAAGCCCCAAAGAGCGTCTGGCTGTTTGGGTGAAACGCTTCTATCCCCGCTTGCTGCACAGAGTTATTGCATCTCCCTGAATGCACCGAGGTCTTCGCAAATGACTTGGTGAAGTACATTCGGGCTCACATTTCGACCACAAAGCAACAATACCACCCTTTTTCCGCGGTATTGCTCCTGTGCAAGTCTCAATGAAGCCAGGGTCAGACCGGCCGCTCCTTCTGCCACGAGCTGATGTCCGGTCAGGAAGCTTCGCATCGCCGCGAGAATCGCTGACTCAGAAACGTCGAAAAACCGATGGACCCATTGCTGGCAGAGGGGAAAAGTGATGCTGTCAGGTTCCAGACCGCCGGCGGTCCCATCGGAGAGGGTTGGCTCAGACGGCAGGTCGAGGATTTTGCCGGCCTGAATAGACCGATGCATGACCGGCGAATGGGCTGGCTGGCAGCCAACTAGCTCCACAACTTTGTGGTGTTGGGATAGCGCCGCGCCTGCACCAGAAATCAATCCTCCGCCACCGACGGGCACAAACAGGGCATCCAGTTCCGGAAGCTCCTCCAGGATTTCCAGCGTGGCTGTGCCCTGCCCGGCAATTACATCGACGTCGTTGTAGGGAGAGATAAACGGAATGCCCTGAGCGGATGCCGCTTGCCTCGCTTTCTGTTCAGACACCAGACTATCATTCCCAAGCTGAACGATTTCGGCGCCCATGTCCCGAAGCTTGTCTTTCTTGCCGGAGTCGGCCGTCTCAGGCAGGTACACCCGCACAGGTACGCCCAGCTGCGCAGCGATATGCAGCACTGCCGCGCCATGATTACCGGTAGATGCCGTTATGACGCCCTGATCACGAATTGATGGAGGAAGAGACAGAAGTTTGTTGGCAGCTCCTCTTAGCTTGAACGAGCCGGTGGTCTGGAATAACTCCAGCTTGAGGAATACCTCCGCTCCGGTTTCGCGGCTCAACGCCCGTGCATATTCGAGTGGGGTATGGCGCACAAGCCCCTCTATTCTTTTGGAGGCCTGACGGACGAGTTGGTACCAATCTTTGCCCATGTCGGCAAAGATAGGATTCCAGCAACAGAATCAGAGCTGAGGATTGGCCGATTGTGGCAGGAAATATCGAAGGGAAGCCGGAAAAAACCGTATCATCAAGACCGGAAACAACATCAGGGCCATCGTTGCGATGATGGCCAGCAATCCACCCCAACCTAGCGGATCAGCCTGCGCCAGATAGGCAGGGCTGGTCACCAGATCAGCTGAAGAAACAATTGATGCTTCAGCTTCTACCATACCCTCAAGCTCCACAGATACCGGCCCAGCTCCTGAGCCTGCAAGCGCAGACAGAGCATTGCCAGCTAGAAGAAAAATCGTCAGGGTGATGCGGGAGATGTTCATAACGAATATGATTGTCAGAGCAAGTATAGACGGAAGAAACACGAGAAATTTGGAAGGCCCTATGGCAACATCCCAACCGTGTCATATCAGTAAATAATCGTGTAGAAGTATTTTTCTATACAGGCAATATGATTCGTTTGACACAGGAACAAAAAACGATTTTCGGATTTAGTCAACAACCAATTCTCACTTTCCCCTCCCGGTTCAGGGATTTTTCCGATACAGATCCAGCAATTTTTTCTGCTCGTTTTCCCAGACGAGGACTTTCGCTGCCTCCCTGGACCTGGCTGCATAAGCAGCCCATAGATCGGGAGATTCGAAGATTGTGCGGATCCGATTGGCCAGCGTCTCCGGTGTTCTTTCATCTGCCTCCAGAATTTCGCCACAGCGGTATTCATCCACAAGTGAAGCCATTTCAGGCAGATCTGACACCAGAACCGGTAGCCCTGCCTGCAGGTAATCATATACTTTGTTGGGAGAAGCAAAATGATAATTGGCCCCCATGTCTTCCTCCAGGCTCAGTCCCAACCCTGCCTGCTCAGTGATGGCAGGCAGGTTCTCCAGGGGTACAAACCCATGGAATGACACCCTACCATCCCAAATCGCAGATGCCCGCTCGTGAAGCTCGGCTTCTATGTCTCCCTTTCCGGCGATCCACAAGTGGTATTCTGATAAATGTACCATGGCATCAATCATGAGTTCAATGCCCCGCCCCAGGTTCAGGGCTCCCTGATACAGGATCACACGGGCAGGAGGAGCCAGTTGTGGGGCAGACCTGGCAAAAGGTACATTCCTGACGGCAACGAATGGCACTCCGTAGGTCTTGGTGTAGATGTCTGCCAGAGAGGCATTGACTGTGTAAGCCTGCTTGAGCCGGGGCAAAAGCCATCGTTCGAGTGTGAGCCAGATCCGGCGAGTAGCCGGCCGTTCGATTAATTCCGGAACCTCGGTAAATAGCTCATGGGCATCATAGATCAGGCGCTTTCGCCGCAGCCGGGATGCCAAAAAGCAGGCACCGAGTGTATCCAGATCGTTGGCTGTGATGATATCGACCCGTTGCCCCAATAGCCAGACAAACAGGCGAAGATTGAACAGCAGATAAAACCATTTTCCTTTGTGAACAGGCAATCGAAAGCGATGTGTTTGGTAGGGTCTGGGAGAAAGAGGGTGACTATCCGGGAGGACTCTTCCTACCACCATCACCTCATAGCCGGCCCGGGCCAGTGTCGAAGCGATGCGATGAATACGCTGATCGCCGGCAAGGTCGTTAATGACGGCAAGAATGATTTGTTGGGGAGCAGAACCAGACATGACCAGCAAAATACGCAACCGAAATGTATCTTTCAGACATGAAACACTTGATTGCTATCCATCCATTCAGAGTGATTATTTGCTGCAACAACAAGTGTTTCATTTGCAGTAAGTGTATTTAATCCATTTGAAGTTCTGTAGGTATTTAGTGATTCGAGAAATTCATTTTGAATATCAGCTTTA